>JAPUJX010000598.1 GCA_027295975.1 Gammaproteobacteria bacterium | reverse complement strand
GCTTTCGCCACCAAAGTATTCACACCGTTAACCACGCACCCGTTAACACTGTTCACAAATTTGTTCACCAAATCAGGCATATTCCCCGGGATGGCACCTGCAACGTTGAGGTCCTGCCTCTGGAAGCAACATGGTGCGCGCATGCACCAAGCCCCTGGGGTTCCAGTGACCTGTCCTACGAATTGGAACAGCCGTTGCGTAGGGGCGTTCGACGACGGCGGGCAGGTACCCACGTTTGGATGTGGCCCGGAGATGGTGAGTTGACCGCTTCCCGCGCCCGCGCCGGGCGAGCCGACACGAATGAAGTAAACGGCGCCAGGCGTCGCGTTGAAAGAGACGACGGAAGATTGCGGCGTTGAGGGACAGCCGCTCCCAGCATTGTTATTGCAAGCAACCTGCGGTCCTGTGCAGCTTCCGGAATAGACGGCCAGAGAAGTGTCAAAAAGACTGCCGCACGTGTCCACGGTCACCGTTCCGCTACACGTTGACGGCGCGACCCAGCGATACCAGATGTCCTGGTTGACCGTACACCCGGCCGGTGCGGGTGAATTGGTCGCCCCGCAGGTATCGAAGGCGTACGTACCATTGGAAACGGAAATGGAGTTCGCGCAAAGGTCATTCGAGGGCGTGACCAACGCCTGGGTGACGTCCAGGCGGAAGTCTCCCGTCGGGTTCGTCCATTCGTATCCGGACACGCGGATATAGTAAGTTACCCCGCCGATGCCCGGGAATGTCAACCTGGATAGCCAGGGCGGTGCCGTACCCGGTGGGTCGCATCCCGCGGGAGGCGGACCGGCGGGTACGGGGCAATTGTCGTCGTTGCACGCATTCGCAACCTGAATCATGGAGCCGCCGCTAGTTGGCCCTGTATAGACCGAGAGCACCGTGTCGTACCACAAGGAAGGCGGACACGGGCAGTTGCACGTCTCCACTGTGATTGCACCCGTACACGCCGGAGTCACCGAATACCAAACGTCATTGACGTTAGCGGACTGCCCACACGGCGCTGGGATCAGAAATCCCGGGGCTGAAGGAGTCGCGTTTAGGGTGGTCCCGTAAGTCGGACCAGACCCAATGATGATGGGAATCGCCGGACTGCTCGGCTCATCGGCCGCGGCCAGCCTAAAGTCGAGCGTCAGGGCAAACTCCCCGGACAGACCAGCGGAACCGGTGACGCGGATCCAATAGGTTTGGTCTTTGTTGGCCTGGAAGCTACCGCAGGAATCCAAAAAACCGCAGGGTACGATCCCACCGCCGCAATCATCGCACCCGGGCCCGATGATGATCTCGTTGCCGGTGTTTCCAGGACAGCCGGTGTGGACCGAAAGGACCGTATCGAAACTGGACCCGCAGGTGTCGATGTCCACGATGCCGTCGCATGGAGCTGTGTAACAGTACCACACGTCTTTAAAGGCGCCCGGGTCGCAGGCACTAGCCCCATCCGGCGTGGCGCAAGTGGTGCTGCCGTTGATGGTGCCGATCCCGATCGGAGTGCAGCTGTTGCACGAGTCACTGGTAACAAGCCTCACCTCAACGATGTGGCCCTCGTCGGCCGCCGGGTAATAATACGCGGCGTCAATAATGTCGTCGCAATTATTTAACCAGGAACTGTTTTCACCGGCCGACATGCCGAGTTTGATGACTGCTTCGTCACTACCGGAGACAGCACTCGCAATTGCCTGTACAGTGGAATGCCAAGTAAATGTGAGCGTTACTGACCCGGGTCCAATTCCACTTAGAATCGCGGTCTTGGTTTCGTCCGCAGTATGAGTAGCGTCCCCCCTTTGGTTTTCTGTTTCAAAGCAGTCAGTACATCCATCGCAGTTGTCTGTGTTTTTGCAATTACACGCGCCGATGTTGAGCCCTGTGTTTAGAGACTGATCGAGTGTTCCCGGGCCGGCAACAGCGACAGTGATGGGCCCCATCAGCCCCCAGGCGCATTTGCCACCGTCGTGGTGGATGACCACTTCGGCCTTTCGCCGATGAGTTATCGTAGCTTTCCAAGATTCACCCGGGTTCGCGTTAATGCCAAAATCAACGATGTGGATTGAAGGCTCGCTAAGTTGTTGATCCGTACCCCCGAGGAACCGCTTGTCAATCGCCATGATCTGGCGAAACCGTGCCTTAAAGGTGCAGGAGTCCTGAGAAATGATGGCGACTTTCGTCTGGAACAACCGGGGTCCGGCGCAAAGATCCACCGCACCCGAGGCGGTGGTCGAGCCCGGGTTTGTGATCGAGGCACCCATCGCAGTTGAGGGTGCAAGGTTCGCTACTAGGACCACGACGGCATAGCACACGGCGTTGCGAATCGTCGGCTGATCTCCGCGACCGACGATCCTCCCGATAAACGCGGAAATACAAGCGACAGACCTTATCGCGGCTGCTCCGGACAATTCGGCACCAACGCGGCCCCCACTGCGACGACCCGGCAGGGTGCCGGGACAATGGCAACGTTCACGCATTAAGATTTTGCAGGTTTCCATTTTAAGATCTCCTTCGATTGTGATTGCTCTCCGCAAGAATTCTGTATCTGCCGGTGGGCCTCGCCCACCAAACATTCGTTATGCAATTGGCCGGTACGGCGTCGGGCTGAGCCCGACCTACCTCGTTTGTATCGATGCCGCCGACTACGTTGCTCGTGCTGCCTCATCCCGACTTTTCGAGATCAAGATCCCCCGCTCGTGCAACACGCCGGGCCCCCGGCTTCATGCCGCGCGCGGTGTTTGAATCCACCGCCTTTCGAAAGTACTCCGTACCGAAAGCCCGAAATGTCTATGCGAAAATTGAAAACTTTTGAGATATTTGCTGACCCGAGAGGAGTGCGTTTCTACGAGCATCAGTCAGCCGAACGGCGTCTCGCAAAGTCGTCTTTTCGCCTAGGAGTACGACCAGTCTGCGTTTTCCACACGACGAGAGTTGTTGTCTTTGCCTGTGCACAAGAGACGAACGGGTGCAAACTGGCAGCTTTGCGAGCGTCCAAATCGTGGAAAATGCCTCTCAAGACGCCTAGAATACCCAAAGACCACCAAAAACCGCTAACGAAGCGGCCGGCATTGGGGTCGGGGTTCGAGCCATTTAGCAAGTGTCTTGTGCGGGGTTTTGCAAACTCGAGACAAGTGTGCAATATGTTCTTGGGTTTCCCGATAACAGTACTTGCGGTATGCTCGTCGTAATAGGGGGCATACTCGGTCCAGGGCTTGATCGTGGTATCGGCACGGACAACAACGACAACCGCTTTGCTCGAGGCACTTGGCGACTCTCGTAACGAGGCCGTCTGGCGCGAATTCGACGACCGCTATCGACCCATCATCGGCGGGTTCCTCAAAAAGCTCGGCTTCGGCAACGACGATGCCGCGGACCTCACCCAAGACACGCTGATCAGAGTCGTTCAGGACTACCGCGCCGGCAAATACGACCGCCAACGTGGCCGCCTCCGCTCTTGGATCATCGGTATTGTCAAGTATCTCGTGGCCGATCTACGGCGCGCACGGGCGAAGCGCCGCGAATGGCGCGGCGATTCCGTGATCGCCGAACTGCCGGACGATAACCGTCTCACCGCCGTGTGGGAGGTGGAACGAAAACGAGCCATTCTGCGACAGGCGATCGCCGAACTACGTGATCAATCGAAACTCAACGAAAAGGCGATCCACGCCTTCGAACGGTATGTCGTGCAGGAGCGACCGGCCGCCGAGGTCGCGCGTGACCTTGGGCTGACGCCCCACGACGTCTACATGGCCAAGAGCAACGTCGCCGCACGTCTTCGCGAGATTCTCGCCCGCATGGAAACCCTGTTCGACGATGGATGATTCATGTCCAAACGATCACCATACTCCTGTCCGCCGCCCGAACGGATCGAGCAGCTCCTTATGGGCGAACTCGAGGACGCGGAACTTCGACGGCACTTGCAAACGTGTCCGATCTGCGGACCCGCCGCCGAGCAGATCCGCAAGGACGACGAACTGATCAAA
>JAPUJX010000597.1 GCA_027295975.1 Gammaproteobacteria bacterium | reverse complement strand
CCACGGACTCGGGCGTTGCGGTAGGCGGAGTCGCCCCGCAGGCAGATTGTCCGCCGAAAGAAAACAGCACTCCGATAATTACCGGTAGTAACGTACTTTTCATTTCATGTAACTTGATCATCGGGTCACTCCTTGCGGTTGCCTTTCACCGCCGCGTTGCTTTTTTCCGCTTCTTAGGGGCCCTGAGGCCGCGTCGTGGTTTGAATTCGAAATAGGATCTGTTTATGACGTCGTGCACTTCCGCCAGCTGCTTCTGGCAGGTGTCGGCGAACGTGTGGAGTGTGTGCCCATCGAGTGAATGTATCTCGGCGTGCTGCAGGTGGCGAGACATTCTGTTGACGGCGCGCAACGCCTTCTCGTGGCGGGGTAATGAATGCAGGCTATTGCGCAGGCCGTTCAGTGAGTAGATGAACGAACGTGGCAGCCTGGCATCACGGAACAGAAATTCCAGCACCGCGCCCTGCTGGATGGGTTCCTGTACGCTGATGTTGTAGCTCTGTACGGCATTCAAGGACAACAGCACGCTGCGCCACTGAATATCTGCAAAGGGAGCGAGTTCCACCGCGGATTCCAGGAGGTTGTCGGTCCCCACGTCGACGATGCGGGTGGTCATGTCGGCGCGTTCGATAAAATTACCCATCCTCAGAAAATTCCAGTGCGCATCGTGGAGCAGGTTTGCCGACATGAAGCCTTCTATGCGTTGCACAAACTCCGTAACGTCCGAAAGCCCCGCAACCCGACGGGTACGGCTCAGCGGTTCACCGAGGTGGGCGCGGCCGAACAGATGAAGCTCGTTTATGTATTCGAACGCCTGGCGGGGAATAATGCCGCGCAGGGTTCGAGCGTTCTCCCTGGCCCATTTCAACGAGTTGAGCAGCGAACCGGGATGCCGGGTGTCGTTTATCAGGAAGCGCGCCACATTGTTCTCGTTGGTATCGTCGTACAACGAGTCGAACAGCCTCCTGCTACCCGTGATGTCCACCATGGGCCGCCAGCCGAGCGGCAACCTTTTCGGAAGGTCCAGCAACAGGTTGGCTTGCACGCTGACCAACCTTGCCGTGTTCTCGGTGCGCTCGAGATAGCGGCCAAGCCAGTAGATGCGTTTGGCGGTGCTCGACAACGTGTGGTGGCTCATTCGAAGTCCACCACCCAGGTGTCTTTACTTCCACCCCCTTGTGAGGAGTTCACAACGATGGAACCCTTGCGCATGGCGACGCGGGTCAGGCCACCGGTGGTAACGAAAATTTCCTTTCCGGAAAGAATGAATGGCCGCAGATCGAGATGCCGGGGTTCGGCTCGATTGTCGATGAGGGTTGGCGCCGTGGATAAAATCAGCATGGGTTGCGCCATGTAGTTGCGCGGGTTCGCCAGAATCCGGCGCGAGAATTCCGTACGCTCGATTTTGCTCGCTTTCGGGCCTATCAACATTCCGTACCCGCCGGATTCATTAGCGGGTTTCACGACGAGCTTATCCAGGTTGTCGAGCACATAGTCGCGCTGCTCTTTCTCCACACACCTGAAGGAAGGCACATTGGGGAGGATGGGTTCTTCGTTCAGGTAGAAGCGGATCATATCCGGCACGTAGGTGTAGATGACCTTGTCGTCTGCTACTCCGCAACCTGGCGCATTCGCCAACGCTACCTTTCCGGCGCGCCAGGCACGCATTAATCCAGGCACTCCGAGGGTGGACTCTGGTTTGAACACCTCGGGGTCGAGAAACAGATCGTCGATGCGTCGATAGATGACGTCCACCCGTATAAGTCCCTCGATGGTCCGCATATAAACGTAATTGTCGGCGCCGACCACCAGATCGGAACCTTCCACCAGCTGAGCCGCCATCGCGTTCGCAAGATAAGCGTGCTCGAAGTAGGCCGAGTTGTAGATCCCCGGGGTGAGAACGGCGATCTGCGGGGATCTGACATCGGTGAGGGAGCGGAGACAGCGCGCGAGTTGATCGGGATAGTCGTCCACGGGATGGATGACGTAGTCTTCGAAAAGCTCGGGAAATATGCGTTTCATGACTTCCCGATTTTCCAGCATGTAGGAGACGCCGGAAGGCACACGAAGGTTGTCTTCGAGCACGTACATCCTGCCGTCGATGTCGCGTACCAGATCGCTGCCGCACACCTGAGACCAGACGCCGAAGGGCGGATCGATGCCCACGCATTCGGGGCGAAATTCCCTGGATTTCTCGATGTATTCGCGAGGCAGCACCCGGGCTTCGAGAATTTCCTGATCGTGGTAGATGTCGTCGATGAATCGGTTCAGCGCAGTAACTCGTTGTTTCAGACCGGCACCGATCTTGTCCCACTCTTTTTTGAGAATCAGCCGCGGAATGATGTCGAATGGCCATTCCCGGTCGATGGAACCGCTGCCTTCGCCCGTGTAGACCGTGAAAGTGATACCCATGGAGCGAATGGCGAGCACTGCAGCGGATTTACGCGCCGCGAGTTCTTCGTCGGATAACCGGGCCAGCATACGGCACAGGTTTCTTGCGCCCTTGCGCGCGCGTCCCTTGTCCGTAATGAGTTCATCCCATACCGATTGGGCCTGGTAGGTCTTCCAGTGAATCATGGGGTTGGTAACAGTGCTTCTTCGTGGGTCCATATTAGAGATAAACCCTTCGCCTGGGTATCGCGCTCGAGCATGCGTTCGTTAGAATGTCGGTCCCCGGCTCGAACCGAGAATCCATGCTCAACGGCAACGTTCAACCAGATTACGCGGATGTCGCGTCTGCACTCATCCGTCAACTTCCGAAGCAGCAACATGCCGGTACGGCAGTCTGCGTGTACCACAAAGGCATCCCGGTTGTGGATGTATGGGGTGGCACCAAAGATTCGCAAGGCAATGCGTGGGAAGAGGATACGACGGCGCCGTCCTTTTCCACTACCAAAGGGGTAATGTCCACCCTGGTTCATATACTCGTGGACCAGGGCAAAGCGACTTATGACGATCCCATCGCCAAACATTGGCCGGAATTCGCGGCCCGTGGCAAACAGCACATAACCATCCGGCACGCGCTGTGCCACGAGGCAGGGTTATACCGGATAGCCGAGATGATCAATCGGCCGGGAGAGATGCTCGATTGGGAGCATATGAAGCAACTCATTGCCGATGCGGAACCGGCCCACTCTCCGGGTGAGGCGCACGGCTACCATGCGCTTACCTATGGATGGCTGATTGGTGGGCTGATCGAAGCCATCACAGGCAAATCCCTGCAGGCGGTGCTGTTGGAAGAACTCGTGGACCCCTTGCAGCTCGATGGCATGTTCATCGGCATGCCCCACAACGAACTGTACCGTCGCGCCGAGTTGACCAATGGTGTTTCCCGTCCGGCAAAACCTCGAGAAGAATGGCGCGAAAGGCTGCAAGACTGGGTGGAAATGGGCCTCGAGAAGGTAGGCGTCGAGCTCGCGGAATTTCGCGCCGCGTTATCACCCTTCGACGAGGAGTTCGATTGGAACTCGGAAGATACCGTGCAGGCCATGATCCCGGCGGCCAACGGTCAGTTCACCGCTCGCTCGCTGGCGCGAATGTACGCGATGCTGGCGGGAGGTGGACAGATTGATGGCGTGCGCCTGCTGTCCGAGGATCGGGTCCGGGAGATCTCGCAGGTGCAGAGCCGGACGCGGGACAAGGTGTTGTTCATTCCGATGCACTGGCGGATGGGTTACCACCGTGCGTTCACGCTGGGTGTCAGGGCTCCCGAAGCGTTCGGCCACTATGGGTACGGGGGCAGCGGTGGATTCTGCGATCCCAGTCGAGAGCTGGCGGTGGCGCTCACTTTGAACAGCGGGGCCGGTACGCCGACCGGTGACAGCCGCATGCCCAGAATCGCCCGTGCCGCGATCAAAGCGGTAGATCGGTTACGTTGAGGTGTTGCCCATGGATGACGAACGCATTGCTGGCGTCTCCTACCCGGTTGATGAAACCTCTTCTCGCTCGCAGGGTCAAAAACCAGGATGATCGCGTGCAGGACGGCCTTTGGGCTGGAAAGGGCCTCCGGGTGAGGGCAACATGCTCTTGAGGGGTAAGAATCGATGAAGACGAATCGGCGGTCGGGAATGGTGTTGTTTGCCTGGTTTGTACTCGGTGCAGGGGCCGCGGGCGCCGCCGAACCGGCTGCAACGGACAAGGTGAGCAAGGCGGAAAGACTCGAAGCCATTCTCAACGAAACGCTGCCCGAGTCCGAATATCGGGATACGACACGTTGTCTGCCGACCAGCCATTACCGCAAGATTGAAATTCTGAGCGATCGTTATCTCATCTTCCGTGGCCGGGGTGAGCGGGTGTGGATCAATCGCCTGCGCAATCGATGTCACGGATTGCGCAAAAATCAGATATTGGTATTCAAACGCTTCGGGATGAATCTTTGCGGCACCGATCAGGTTACCGGCCGCGATCGTGGGTTCGGGATCGGAGGCTCGGCGACCTGCATGCTGGGGGAGTTCGAGGAAATCAACGAACGGCGGGCGGACGCGCTCAAGGAAGCTTTTCGACAGGCACGCCGATCATGAGGTGGCTGGGGTGTTCGGTGGTTTACCTGCTTTGGGCTGGCGTGGTTTTTGCGGAACAGAAAGAAGTGGAAAACAAGGAACAACCACTGGATCTGGAAACGATATTGGGCACAACGGCAGCCAAGGAAGACTACGTTGACGTGACTAAATGCATATCCCGGCACAAGATTCGTGAGGTAAAGGTCCTTGATGAAAAACACCTATCCTTCCAGGTTGGTCGCGATAAATATTACCTGGTCCAGCTGGCGCGACGCTGCCCGGGGCTGAATCGACAATCGACAGTCA
>JAPUJX010000596.1 GCA_027295975.1 Gammaproteobacteria bacterium | reverse complement strand
GCTCAGGTATGAAGACGGACACTGGTGGATCACCAACATTGCGCCGGACAAACGCATATGGGCACAATTCTCGGAAGGCAACACCTACCTCAAGCGCTGGCCGGTTCGCACGGGCGATGTTGTTCTCACCCCTAATGCCGCAATCCACATATCGGGGTCGTCAACCGGCTACAACCTAAAGGTGCGTACCCCGGAGGGTCAAACCCGGTCTTACCACATCGATCTAGAGTCAAAGGCACCTCGCCTGGATCCGGCTTCGCGGAGTTTCTTTTCCGAACGGTGCAGCGTGGACGGCGACGTTTCGCCGAGTTTCCCGGCCAGATTGAAAAAATGGCTCGGGCGCAACCGCAACGCAGACTCGGAACATCTCATCGCGCGAATCCAGGGAGTGATCAGTTGCCCACACAAACTCGGCTTACCCGGAGGGGTTGACGAAATCGGCCGCATCTATCGGAAATACGGCCGTCTGTATCTGGCCCCATCCGGGGCTACCGCGTCCAACTCCATGCTGATGCAGCGCCAGGGCGAAAAACCCCGGTCTTTTACCCAGATTGCCTGGTCCGTCGACAATTCCCAGTTAGGTCAACTCAGGGAAATCATCGTCGGTCGCACCACCTACGCCGTTGCGGTTGACCCGGACAACAACGCCCTCAAGCTGAAACCCATCGGGAACCTGCACTTGTTGTCCTCACTCCCCGTCGAACTGACAAACAAACGGATTGTCCGAACGTTGCGGGACAGGTTGGCCCTGCCGCTGGAGGGCCGTGCGTGGCCAACTCTGTGGCAACGACACAACGTTACGTTGATCGTCATGTTCGTTTTGATCAGCGGTACTCTGATCGTGCCATATTGGCTACAACGCACGGAAACCATTCAGACGAGTCGCATCACCCTCGCCTGGGCGTCGAGTGTCATCCTCGCCGCCTCCCTTGCAGCGTTGGTCTGTGCACTGCTGTTGTTCGAATTGGGGTGGCAGGTATCCACGCGGGCCCAATTTGCCGCGGCGTGGGTCACCCTGCTCACCGCCAGCTTCGCTCTAATTCTCGCGCCTATCGGTATTCGCACCGTTGTCTTCTGGCTGGCAATGATCTCCCTGATTGCTCTCGGAGCCATGACCCTCGGCGAGTTGGCCGGGCTGGAAGAAGACACGGGCAACTTCCAGTACATCAACAAACATCTGCGCTCGATCGCCATCGTGGGGTTTTTCACAACCGTCACTCTGCTGGTTCCCAATGCCTGGTGGAAGCGAATGGCCGCCGAATTTGTCGATCCCAACGCGACCACCAAAAAATTGCTCGCCGCGGCAATCGCGCTGTTCGCGTTGTTCGTTCTATTCTGGGTCCTGTTCGGCAACGAACGGGGCGTCGCCGACATTCAACCTGTAGAACTCAGTAAATTTTTTGCCGTGGTCGTTCTTGTGATCATGATTATTCGTTTCGAAATGACCCAGCAATATTCCGATCACACCCGTTACGCCGCCCTGCAGATATTATGGCTTGGCGGAGGTGTGGCGACGTATGCGATCATGTTTACGTTCGCGCCCTACTGGCACAGCGACTTCTCGCCAATGTTGATCCTCATCGCTATTCTGGTGACGCTGGTTGCGGTCTGCTGGACGTGGCTGCGAGTTCAGGGAGTGATTTCCACCCGGTACTTTTCCAGTCACTCGCAAATAGTATTCGGCAACTTCTTTCCCCCCATGAAGCGAAAAAAAGTCGAAGCGTTTCTTGCCGGCCTGTACCCAACCGTCAGCCTGGTTCTCGCCTGCAGTTTCATTCTGGTTTGTCTGTTCGGCGCGACCGCTTTGACCTTGCGTGCCGAACAAATCGGCAAACAGGAACCTTACCTTCTAAGTACCATCGATCAGCGCATTCTGGTGTGGCACGCGCCTGAGCGATACACCCAGGACATCGGTTACCAGGTTGCACGTTCTAGAAATGTGCTCGCCGGTAAGGAGTGCGCAAGCCCACACCGGCCATGGCCCATATCAACCATGTCCCGCTGTACCCACCTTACTGACAGGAGTGCCCAGGCACTTGCCGTTCCGGCAGTGCAGAACGATTTCATTCTGGCATTTTTTGTGCATCAAAACGGACGCGGCGGTATGATGTTGTTGTTGGTGTTGCAGATCGTCGTGCTGGGTTTGTCGGTTGATGCCGCATTTGCGGTATACAGATGGCATCCCGGTAACGCGCCCGACATGCTGGCAAGGCAAGCGCTGGCGTTTGCAACGGTAGGATCTTCCGTACTTCTCGCATTTCACTGGTTGATTTCGTGGGGTAACGCATTCGGTTTTCTACCGGTAATGGGGCAGCCAATGACGTGGATGTCCGCGGCGAACAGTCATTTGTTGTCGATGGCGTTGCCTTGCCTCTGTATCACGCTCATCACGATGCGCGTCGCCGACCAGCACTAGTACTCCTTCAAGTTGAAGGAGTAGAGCGGTTCGCACGGAGTTGTACCCATGCAGATGAAATCGTTATTACGAGAAAAGTTGAACAACTTGATCGGCAACGCGTTGTTCAGGCCGGTGCTCGCGACGTTGATCGTTTTCAGCACACTGCTTTCCGTCGGCTCGTTTTACACTTCTTTTCAGGGAATGCAGCATTTTGTCCCGTCGGTGATTTTCTGTGCGGCTTTTGTCGCGGGGTTTCAGTTCCTGCTGCTTGTTACTTCCTTCTACATTTTTCGTCCCACTGGTTTTTCACCGCTCAATCGCTTCGGCATCGGTCTGGTGTTGGTCACCTGTCTGGGACTTTCGGTCTTTTTCTCGTTCTCCGAGTTCAATGACGAAGTCGTCTCCGAGCAGTATACGAACCGAATCAACATCACCAGCAGTCAATCCATCGTGGAAGGTATTCTTGCGACGGCTGGAGAACGCCTGGATGACGCCTATGACAGCGCAATTGAAAATCTGCTTGCGCGGGACGCCTACCAGGAGTGGCGCAGCACGGTATTCCAGGTGAGCGATCTCGTTGCCGGCAACGATGAAGAGTTGACCACCCAGGTACGCAACCGAATACGCGCCAGCCAGCAGTCCGCCAGCGCGAGAATCGCCGAGATTGAAGCCGCAGGCGAACGCATCAATACCCTCGATCGGAACATTGCCCGTGTGCAAGGGCAAATTGAGCAGACCGTGCAGCGCCGCGCCGACATTGAGGCCGAGTTACCCGTTGCTCAAACCCGGCTGGCAGACTTCGAGACGCAGACCCTGGACAAGAAGAATGCTGCCGATACCGAGGAAAGCGCCGGTGACCCGAGCCAGAATCGTATCGAAGGTCCTGGCCCGGTGTGGCGCGGTCTGATGAACGAATATCGATTCCTCGTGGGCGAGCGCGACGGGGCAAAACGGGTAGTTGAAAAACACCAGGCGGACATCGAAGAACAGAACGGCATTATCGCTCAGCACGAATCGGATATCGCCGACTGGCGAGCGGAAAAAACAAGCGCTCAGACGCTGTCGGACGCCGCTCCGCCGATTAACGTGCCTGCGGAACAGTTCGATGCGGACGCGGTACGTAAGGAAATGACGGATAACCTGAACACCTTCAGTAACGATCCCGATCTGGCAAGACTGAATATCGCCACCGAACGGTGTCGTTCTCTTGTCGAATACGCACGGCTGATTCCATCCCTCGCCAACCAGATGAGCGGTCTCGACTGCGCCAACCGGGAGAGCTTTGCGGCGAATCTCTCCGAGATTAGAACCCTGGCGGCAAATCAAACCACGTTCGGAACCTTATGCGGCGCGCGAGGTGCCAATGGTATAAATGGTACAAACGTACGTGCCATCGAAGTTGTTTCCGAGGTGATTCAGCACGGCGCGAACTGCGTGGACGCAACGGGATTACCCGGCGCCCAGGTCAGCGATCTGCGCAATCGACTCGATCAGGCCGGAATCGAATACAGTGGCACGGCACCCAAATTCGTCACTACCTTCAACGCGCTCAGTTCCGGTGAGAAGCAAAGTTCCATCGCGCTGGTGCTCGCGACCACACTGGACCTGCTGATTATCTTCTGTGCTTTTGTCGGCATGCTCACCATCCGAACGGCTTTGACCACAGACACGCTCGAACATGGCCATCTGGAAGGACTGATCGAAGAACTCAGCAACATGTCTTTCGTTCGCGAAGCAAGCGACAACGCCCAGCGTGCAGCGCTGAAAACTCTGATATTGGTGATTCGCACCAACCCCGACAACAAAGAATTTCCCCTGCAGATAAATCTGGATGACATCCCGGATGAACACCATGACCAGATACATCTGCGGTTGACGGCACTTTCCCTCAAGCAAATCGTGCGCCAGGAGCAGAACCGATTTCTAATCAAGGAGCAGGCATACGCAAGCCTGATCGAAGAGGTGCAGCGAACCGGACTTCGCCCCATCGAGCGGGAGCAGGCGACAGAAGAAATTTCCGCCACGGAACACCTGCTGGCGGGTAACAGCGGCGAGTTTTCGGAGATCCGATTAGACAGCGACTTCAGCGTGGGTCAGTCCCGGGCGACCACGTCCCACGAGCCGGCTTCAATACCGGATAGCGCTTCGAACGACGATTCCAATGCCCTTGAAGACGACATTGCCAGGGCGCGCGATCGCAACCGTTAATGCGAGACAAAGTTAAAGACACAATATTGCCACGTATGCAACGAATTTCAGTATTTGTTGATGTCGCCCTCGTCTTTCCTTTGAAACAGTAATCTCAACGCGCCGGTGCTGACGACCGTAAGCAGTGCAAAAACAATCAAGATGTCTTCCCAGCTGGTCAGCAACATCGAATCGCCAAGCCAGTAACGCCCATCGGCAAACAACAAAGCAGCCATAACCAGGGAGGACACGCCGACGGGGAGTGCGAACATACCTCCTGCCATCACCTCGATAATGACGAGAGCAACCCCGAAAATGACCCAGATCTGCGCGTTGGTCAGCCAGTCGACGAGCATGTTCATCGCTCGGTAGAACTTCTGGTGGTGGAGTTGAACAACACCTCCAGCGACCCGATCACCCCGGCGATGTCGGTTGGCATGATGAGGGTCTTGGTGTTGTCGGAGGCAGCAACCCGGCCTAATGCTTCCACCTGCCGCTTCATGACTTCAAAGTTGATCGCCGGCTGACCACCGTCGGCGATGGCCAGAGCGATGAGCCGCGTCTGCTCGGCATCCGCTTCGGCTAGGGCACGAACCGCATAAGCCTCCGCGTCCGCGGTAATCCGCTTCGCGGCCGCCGCTTTCTCCGCTTCATAGAGCCTCGCATCCGCGGCAAGCTCAACGGACCTTTTTTCGCCCTCGGCCCTCGCAACCGCCGCTCTCCTTTCGCGTTCGGCATTCAACTGTTGACGTTGAGCATCTTTGGTTTGCTCATCGATGATGATGTCGGTGATTTCGGTTCTGGTGATCTCAATCCCCCAGACTTCGGCAGCTTGCTGGAGGTTTTCCGCGATCTCGTTGTTCATCGCCTCTCGCGAGGACTGCAGCCCATCGAGATCGAGCTTTCCCGCCGCCGATCGCACGATGGATGTGGCGGCCGTGTGCAGCGCCAGGTCAACATCCTGTATTCTATAAACCGACCGGCTGGCATCGAGAACACGATAGAAAACGGTTGCCTCCAGAGCCACCTCCACGTTGTCCCGGGTGATGACACTGATTTTGAACTCGGGAAGTTGACGCTCGAGAATCGAGATCTTGTGCGCAACCGAATAGATGATCGGGACTATGAAGCTGAGACCGGCATCCAGCGTCTGGGTGTATTTTCCGAACCTCTCGACCACAAAAACGCCGCTCTGGGGAACCACCTTGACACCCATGAACAGAACCACGAGGGCAAGCCCGACGACGAGCACCGCAATTATCGCAAATTCCATCTGCTACTCCGCAAAACGTGCATGGCGTTATGACCCGCCCACGCGATCTGCCGAGTATATTGGAATAACCGCCCGATGGGTGCCGGAAAAACGTCTCGAGTCGGAGACAGGAACCAGATACCTTGCGAACGTGACTGTTTTAGGAAACTGCCCCTAAAAGCTCCCGGGCTCGTCTCAACTCTCGGCGCTGGCGTCAATGTGTCAGGACTCGCTTGGCCGACCGGAGGAGTTGCGGATGTAGATGGAGCCGTTGTAGGTCTCGAAGCGCATCTCGGGGCCGCCGCCATTGAGCGTGCCCCGCACCTGCTTCTCAACCCTGATGCGGGTGCCGCGCTCATTTGCATCCTCGGTGACGATGACCGGTGAGTTGTCCAGTTCGATCTTGAAATCGCTGTAGATAGATCCCCGGGCGGTATCCAGGTACAGGTCGGCTTTTACGTCCGGCGGGAAGGTGACGTCTACGCTGCCATTGTGAGTGCTGAACGCCATGAACCGATCGGGCGTGACCTTGTTGAACTCCACCTTCACGCTGCCATTGACCGTCTCGGCGACAACCAGTCCCGAGATACCCGTCGCCTCGATGTGGCCATTGACGTTCGACAATTCCAGATCTCCGGTTA
>JAPUJX010000595.1 GCA_027295975.1 Gammaproteobacteria bacterium | reverse complement strand
GATGGTCAGCATCGTGAACGCGGTGATCGATTCCTGGAACGTCCAGCCCTTCTCCAGCGTCCCGATGGCGAATCCACCGACGATATTGACCACCAGTGCCGAGAATGCAATCAGTCTTTCAAGCAAACCCGGTTTTGCCTCGCCGGCATGCTGATTTACCATTGTTCGATTCCGGTTTTCAGCCGGGTCTCCGCGGCGATGAGGAAATTGCCTGAAGTCACAACGACGTCCCCCAGCTTCAATCCCTCAAGAACCTCCACGAAACCTTGTGCCCGCCGCCCGGTCTTGATCCGTTCAGGCTTCAAACGGCCCCCTCCAAGATCGACAAACACCACACGGCTTTCACCGGCAACAATCACCGCCTGCTCCGGAATGCTGAGGTGATGCCCCAGGTTGGCTTGCAGGGAGACCTCCGCGTACATGTCAGGCTTGAGCTCGGCGTTGGGATTATCCAGTGAAAAACGAATCGTTGCGGTTCGGCTATCGCCTCGCAGATAGGGGTAGATGTACTCCACCGTGGCGGAATAACTGTGTCCGGCCAGGTAAGGTAGCGTTATGGTGGCGCTCATACCGACGCTCACCAGGCCGAGGTCTGCTTCGAACACTTGCGCTTCGACCCACACCCTCGACAGGTCGGCAATGCTCAGCAGCGTCTGTCCTCTGCGAACCCCGCTGCCATCCACGATATGGCGCTCGATCAAGGTGCCGCGGCGCGGTGCGCGAATCGCCACATAAGCTTCCGGCGAGCCGCGCCGTTCCAGTGCCCTGATGTCAACCGGCGACATATCCCAGAGCGAGAGGCGCTGGCGTGCCGCCTGTAACAGCGTGTCCTGGATTCCGCGATTTTCTCTCCGTTTCAGCGTCTCGAGGTATTCCCGTTGCGCCGCCAGAAGCTCCGGGCTGTAGACGGTAAAAAGAATCTGACCGCGCTCTATCTCCGCTCCGATGTAGTCTGCTTTCAAGTCGCCGATATAACCGTCGAATTTGAGGGTGATATTTGACAGCAGACGCTCATCATAGGTCACCTCACCTACAGCTCGAATGAGTTTGACCAGATCGCGATGTGTCGCCTTGCCGGTTTCAACCCCGATCAACTGGCGCCGACGGGAATCGATGGTAATAACGTTCTCATCATCGGAAAGCCGCGCGCTTGTTCCAACGGGTGTTCCACCAGCGGCAATGGTCAAACCTTCTCGATCGGTGGCCAGGTCAAACTGCAGTCGTTTATCACCAAATCGAAGATTGCTTATAAACACCGTAAGCGGCCATTCGCCCCGCATCCGCATGTTTATTTCGCCTTCGAACCTTCCCGGTGTAACCTCTTTCAATCCCGCGGGTGCACGCATCGCGGGCATCGCTCCCATAGCAGGCATTTCGGCATAGGCAGCAATTTCCGCTCCGATAACCGGATTACCGTTTGTGTCGCGCAATTCAATGATCAGCGAATTAACCCCTACAATCGGCGTCCTGGGATCTGTCCGGATTGCGATCTCAAATCCACCCGCATTGAAGCGCGCCATTGGATTAGTTGATGCGATTGAGGAGTCGGGCACTTCATCAACGCTCAGCGTGACAAACCACCAGCTCGAGAGTCCGACTGTCAGTACGATTGTTATGAAAGAGAAGGATTTCTTTGCAGTCATGACCGTTCTCCGGACAATGCCTGGCCGTGTAGTTTGAGGTTCCTACCGCTCAAATGCTCGAGCTTCGCGATGCCACGCAAGATATCGGCACGGTTACGTTCCAGGCTTTCTTCGACCGCCAGTTTTTGTTGCTCGGCGGTAATCACTGCCAGGAAAGCCCCGGCACCGCTTCGGTAATCCGCAACCGTCGCTTGGAGATATTCGATCGCCAGAGGTAAAAGCGAGGTCTGGTACAACACCACCGCATCAACGGACTCAACGAGTTCCGAGCGCGCTTGCGCTATCTCACCGAACAACCGGGTGCGCAAGTTGTCGCGCTGAGAAGTAGCCAGGCGCACGTTGGCTCTGGCACTGTTCAGCGCCGCACGCCGTTTACCCCTGTCGAGAGGAAGGTTGATCGACATCCCAACGACCGGACGTTTGTCCGCTTCATCCCATAAACTGTTGTACCCGGCCGAGAAGTGAAAATCTGGATAGAAAGCTTTTTCGGCCAGGGTTACCCGAATGACGTTCGTAGCGATCTGCAACTCCACTCGTCGGAGCTCCGGGTGTGTATCGAGTGCATAACGTTCCAGCTCGGCCAGAGCGGGAACGGTAACCGGGGTGGCAATATCCGCGGGTACCGGTAACGACGCAGAGGTCTCCCGGTTCAGCAATGCGTTGATTCCGGCTCTAACAGATGTCTGAAGGCGCTGGAGCTGTAACAGGTGACGCTGGAGATTGACCTGTTCCATTTCGGCTTGAATTGCGTCCTGCTGCAGGGCTGTACCTGCGGCATACCGCGTTTGCGCCACCGCCAGTAACTCTCCAAGCAACACATAGGTGGAATGATGAATTGCCAGCGCTCGTTGGATGAAAAACCACTCGGCATAGGCCGACTTGGCCAATGCCGCGAGTTCCAGTCGCAATGTTTCTACATCCGTGCGTGCTTTTGCCGCCTGGTGTTCCGCCACGGCTCTTCGTGCCGCAAGCGTACCAGGCCAGGGTATTTTCTGGTCGAACTCAATTTTCTGATTGAGGCCCTGGCCTTCACGCCCGAACGTACGCGGGGCAAAAACATAACCAAGAGTTGGGTCATCGAGAGATCCTGCCGGTTCAATTCGATGTGAGGCTACCTCCACCGCAGCGGTGAGTTGGGTGATGCCGGGGTTTCGTTCCCAGACCCAGGCCACCAGTTGGTCCGCCGTGAAGTATTCGCCCGCCACGGGCAACAACTCTTGCTCCGCTGAGGGCTCTCTATCCGCTGAGGGCTCTCTATCCGCTGGTTGTGCGATGCTTGCCGATGCCATCAACAAGCCAATGGTGAACCACCACGCACTTCTCTTAGAATAGACGGTAGACACACGCCACCTCCGTAATTTCGTTGGGAAAGAAGACGAAAACGCTCGCCACGCGAAGTGCACCAGCACGTCGACGGCGGGTCAGAAGTGTGTGTGGCTAAATACGCAGGCGCTGGGTAACGAGGTAGGTCCGCGATCCGGGATGATGAAACGAGTTGTCACGGTTGCTGGTTGCAATCGTGATGACACGGTCGGGTTGCACAACGAGGTTAATGGCGAGAAAGACAGCCGACGGTGGATCTACATCCGAACGAACCTCCACCGGTTTGGTGAACGTCGACAGATCTGACGTTGGGTCAGTGCGCAACTCAACGAACTTCTCGCAACAGGGCTCGTGTTCGGTATCGAGTTTATTGATGACAGGGTCGTGATCGTCGCAACAACACGACTCGAGCACGACACCACTCATCATCATGCAGGCAAAAACCGTTTGTGCGTTCAGCGGTCCCAATAGCAGCAAAAGCACCATAAGCACTGGCCGAACGGCCTGTTTTCTATGACTTCGCATGATATTTTGATTATAGATCTTATTGCCGAATCGAGCCAGCAGCACCATTTTGACCAGGATTGGTTCCCACCGCCGAGAAACCGGTCAAACTTCCATGCTTGGAGTCTATTTCTCGAACGTCGTGCGCGGAATATTACGCAACCAGGTTGATTACAGGCAGTTCGCAAACGGTGGCAACACTAGCGACGTCTTCCAGTGGAACGATTAAGATCGAATCTTGACGATTTTCAGATAAACGAATAACGAAGCAACGAAGCCGATGCCGCAGAACGCGGCCGTAACAAAGAAGAAATAACGATAGCCGGCAGCGCCCGGGAAGTTGTCCAGAAGCAAGCCACCCAATAACGGCATGAATATGTCAGGCGAATAACCAATCGTTGAAACGATACCCGTCGCCGTTCCTGTCACGGCAAGTGGCACCCCACCTTCTTCCAGCAACGCAAAATAGATTCCGCGCATGGCAAAAACAGCAAGCGATGTTATGGCAACAATAGCAACCATCACTGGAACCAGCGCGGGATTTCCAGGTAACACAGCGACCCCCGCGTAACTGACAAAAAGAACGACGAACAACCATACCACCGATCTGGCAATTCCAAACTTGTCTCCAATGAAACCCGCGATCAGCGCCGCAAGTGGTTTCAACCACATTTTTCCAACGCTGATTGCCGCACCGATGGTCACGCTCAATGCAAAAACGTCGGTTGCATACGAGGTGAATCGAAACAATCCCCAATAAGCGCAATATCCGGTGAAAATTACCGTGGCAATCAGCCACACGACCGGCATTTTCAACACGCCTATAATCCCTTCGAGACCTATTCGGGGTCTGTCGGAGGAATCCTCAGCTTCGGCGACTGTGTCTTCCAATACGAACCAGGCCAGGACACCCAAAATCAGGATGAGCGCTGAAAACTGGTTGATGACCACGCCAAGGGCACGGTCTCCACTGCCGAGGGCTGCAAAAACCGCGAGGAAAGCGAGGGAGGTGAGCACCTCTCCCAGTCCGCGCCCCGTCTCCAGAATACCAAAGGCCCTCCCCTGCTCTTCGGGCGGCGCCCAACTACGCGTAGCCCGGATCATCGCGCCCCAGAAAAGGAAGGTAATACTGACGCCCCAGAACGCATGTATCGCAAGGCTCATTTGGTATCCCGGGAAAGTAGCAAAGTACAGACCGGCAACACCGGTCGACAACAAGGACGTTGTTATCAGTTTTCTGGGCGATACGCGATCGGCTAACCAACCGCCTGGAAAATAGGAGATCAAGGCAGTGACGCCAAACACGCTCACCAGCGAACCCACCTGGGTATTGTTCAGATTGAGCGCCTCAGCCAGTGGGAGGTAATAAACCTCCTGCAGAAACGGCAGAAGAAAAACGATGCCACCGGAAATGCTCAAGACGACCATGAGTAGCCAATGGCGGAGTTTCGACACTATTTACTACTCTCTGTGATTGAGATGGCCCGGAGCATATTAGACGTAAACGGGTTATTCGAGGTGTAGGGGCCAATATATCAGTTCGAAGCGGGTCACGGTTCGACGCTCAGCTAATGTGGAAATCCACCCCAACCAAACACAGACCTAGCCGCGAGGCAACGTTCTGTGATGCGATGTTGTCCCACGATGTGCTGTAGAACGGAATCGCGCCCGTCTTCCGTACCGCATGTGCCCAAACTGCGGCAACGTTTACCGCATGACCCGCTCGATTACCACGCAAGCTGAGGATAAAACCCGAGTCAACGACGAGTTGCCGGTGTACCCTGAGATTGTCCCAGCGTAAGCCTGAAGGTCGTTGGCCCATTCTCACTAGCCAGCCGCAACTCGCCCTGACTCTGCTTCAGCAGGGCGGTGGCAATGGTCAATCCCAGCCCCGTGCCACCGCGGTCACGCTGAGTTGTAAAAAACGCGTCGAACACCTTGGTCCTATTGCTGGAAGGTATCCCGGTACCATTGTCCTGCACGAACAGCTCGACAATTCCCGGGGCGAGACGGGTCCAGACCGTCACTTCGCAAGCCTCGTGTTGAATCGCGTTTTCGAACAGAATTTCCAGCACCGCATTCAACACATCCGGCTGGCCCAACGCGTGCGCCTCGGCGTTCACACCCTGGGTGTTAAAAACTACCTGTTGTGAAAACGTGTTGACCGTTTCCCGCACGACGTCCGTCAGCTTGAAAGGTTCGCAAGCGGAGGTGCGAATTTCCGCCCGGGTAAGCTCCATGAGCCGTTCCGTCAAACGGTGCAGGCGTTCTGCATCGGCGGCGATGTTGTGCAAAAACCGCGCGTGTTGCTCCCCGGTCATGTCGGAATCGTGATCCTGCAGTACTTCGATTGCGCCTCGGATACCCGCAATGGGCGTCTTGAATTCGTGAGAAACATGACGGGAAAAATCCTGCAGGTAATTGGCACGCTGTTCCAGGGTGGCGGCCATGTCGGTGATGGCGTCCTGCAGTCTGGCAATCTCCACGGTACGCGATCCGAGTACATCGGCGGGGGATTCATCATTCAAAGCACTGGTTTCTCCGGCGCTGATTCGACTCGCCTGATCCGCAAGCCGGGCAATGGGCCGGGCAATGAAGCGGAATGTGAGCAGCGACATCACCAGCACCAGCACCAGTAGCAACCCCAGTGCCTGAAGCAGCAACCATCGTTTGGCGTACAGCGCCTGGACAATGCTGGGGGGCGTACGCGAGAGCATGACGGCGCCAATCAATCGACCTCCCAGGACGATGGGTGCGGCAACAAACACCCGCACGCCGCCTGAGCGGCTGATGGAGTTCAGGGCCGTCACCTCCACCACTTCGCTCTTACGACGCAATCGACTGCTCGGTTCACCAAGAAGGGCAGCGGCAATTTCATCACCCTCCGCAATGTTCAATCCCACATCGTCTCCCGTGCTGGCAATTATTGTGCCCCACGGATCCACAACCCGAATTCCCGCCAAGGTTACCAGTTGAGCGTCTTTCAATACCGGCATCAGCCGTTCGCCAACCTGTTGCGCGAAAGCTCGAGCGGGTTGGCCCGGTTGACCATCGGGGAATGGCGGTAACACGGGCGAGGATGCAAGATCGAGGGTTGGCGGTCTCGGTGACCACCGACCATCGAACCATTGGCCATCAAGATCTCGAAATTCGCGGCTGATGGTCTCCAGCGGTCGCGTGCCCTGCTCCACAACCAGGGATCGATAAAACGCGGCTACAAACGCCGCTTGCGCTATCAGAGCCGATTCCGTTTGTCGCACCAGCGCGCTTTCGTACAGGCGCATGAGAACGATGCCGGCTACCGGCAACAACAGCACCGTCAGATTGATGCCAATCAGTACCGTTCGCAACGAGACTCGTATTGGTCGTTTCATCGCTTCGTGCCAGTTACGTTGGCACGCGCTCCAGTCGATAACCAATGCCGTGTACCGTTCGAATGCCAGGCGCGCCGATCGCCAGTAACTTGTCTCTCAGCCGTCGAATGTGCGAGTCGATGGTGCGCTGACTCACGATACGACGTATGTCGTATGCACCCCGCATGAGGTCATCGCGGCTGAATACCTTGTTAGGCCGGGCGAGAAGGGTACGAAGAAGATGAAACTCCGTTTGCGTCAATATCAGCTGCTGTGTCTGCCATGCGGCTTCATAACTGTCCAGGTTGATTTCGTAGTCATCCACGCACAGTACCTCACCACTCGGCGCATCTTTACCTGACAGTTCCCCCCGCCTGCGCAAATTGGCTTTGACCCGCGCCACCAGTTCTCTGGGGCTGAACGGCTTTCCGACATAATCGTCTGCACCCATGTCCAACCCCAGGATGCGATCCACTTCTTCATCCCGCGACGACAGCAACACGATGGGCACCGCCGAGATACTGCGCAGTTCGCGGCACACGGCCAAACCGTCCAGTTCCGGCATCAACACATCCAGCACGATCAAATCGGGATTGTGGATGCGGTGCTGATCAATGGCTTCAACACCATTGGTCGCGATGAGGGTGGCGTAACCCGCTTGCTCCAGGGCAAAACATACCACCTCGCGGATATGGGGGTCGTCGTCGACCACTAACACACTCAACATGACCGAAGATTGTACTTGAGCACCACAGGATTACTTGATCCAGGCCGAAAATTGCACGGAATTTGCACAACTTAGCGAGGAAAACGCACGGACATCGAGGCGTTTTGGCAAAACGCCCTGGCATGCTGATTCTCATGTCCAGTTACCCATACCTGAACTAGTGTCCTGTCCCATAAATAGCTTTGCTGAGCCGCGGAAAGACCAGCGGATTGGTAAAATTATTTATGGGACAGGACGCAGGATACTGCCCGCACGCCAAACGGGTGAGGCGCTGCTGAACCAATTGACGTCCTGGGTCCTGCTTGCCGGAGCCGCACTGCTGGCACTGGAACCCACCCTGTGGTTGGTCGGTACCTGGCATCGGGAAGGTTACGACGGCATCGGGGTGGTGGCCTTCGCTCTCGTGGCCGGCCTGTTTACCTGGTCGATGGCGAGCCCGGTGCGGGGGGACACCACTGCAAATCCACGCACTTATCTTCTGCTCGCTGCCACCGCCGTCATCCGCCTGGCGGCACAGGTGCTCGACGTGAACGCTATTGGCGCGCTGCTGCTGGCGGTGGATGTTTATGCCCTCGCGTACCTGGCGCGCCTGCCCCATCGCAGCCGTTCATTGTCACCTTTCTGGCTTGCGGTGCTGTTCTGTTTCAGCCTGCCCATCGAGCCGATGCTGCAACGTGTGGTCGGTTACGGCCTGCAGCAGATTTCCGCATTTCTCGCATGCGGAATGTTGACACCTTTTTTCGACTCATTGACCTGTTCGGGGGTACGCCTGCAGGTGAATGGCGCTGACGTGCTGGTGGATCTGCCCTGCTCAGGAGCAGAACTCGTGTCCATTACCGCGTTCATCTTCGCCGTAATCAACACCCTGAACAAACCCACAGCGGCCGGCGCCGCTATCGGATCGGCCGCCTGCCTCATTTTTGCCCTGCTCGGCAACGGCTTGCGCATCACCCTGTTAGCCGCTGGCATCGCCAACGCCGAAACTCTGCCATTTCATGTGATGGATAAGCTGCCTCATACCATGATTGGACTATCCATGATCGGTCTGACCAGCCTCGCTCTGGTGTTGCTCACGCGTGCTTTTCCGGCCGCCCCCGTTCGGGCAGTCAGCGACGGGCCAACCCTCGCCGGCGGGATCATTCCAACCGAGGGTTGCCGACCTCACCGCTCCTGGATTCGACTTACCTTCGCCGGTGTTTTTCTCTCTTTTGCGCTCCTTGTTGGCGCTGTACAGCCGCAACCGGTGGATGCTTCCCCCCACCTGTCCTCCCCGGATATCCCCCTGGTTGCGGCTGGTTTTCTTGCCGAAACGCGTCCTCTGACAAATCAGGAACAAGACTATTTCACACGTTACGGCGGTGCCGCCAAGCGAGCTGGTTATGGCCCTTTCGGCCTGCTGCTGGTCTCCACCTCATCTCCGTTGCGACATCTGCACGACCCCACCATCTGCCTGACCGGCATGGGTTATGCGGTGCGCCTGCTGGGCACCGACCATGCCACCAAATCCACCGTTTATGTCGCCGAAAAAACTCCGGTTGGTGCCCCTGCCGAACGATACACCGTGCGAGTTTCCTACCGATCCGACGAAGGAACGCTCGCAAGCAGCATCGCCGAAGTGGTATGGCTCTGGCTCCAGACCCCCGCCACACGCTGGACCATGGTGCAGCGTGTGGTACCCGATCACCCCGCCATTAATTCCGAGTCCGCGCTGCTGTGGGAAAACGCCATGCGTCGCGCATTCAACCTGAGCTGAGGAAAACCAACCATGTCCCTGATCCGCTTGTCGTGTTGTCTGTTGCTCACCGGAACCTGCGCCCTGGCATCCGCGGAACCGGTCGAAAAGATTGCCGGTAGCATCGAAGCCACTCTGGACGGCCAGCGGGTGGTACTGGCGTCCCTCAAAAACGATTACCAGATCGCCATAAATGGGGATCTTGCGAACGTCAAGCTGACCCAGACGTTCTCCAATCCGTATGACAAGCCACTCAACGCTCGATATCTGTTTCCCCTGAATCGCCTTGCCGCGGTACATGCGATGACCATGCGGGTGGGTAACGAAGTGATCAGTGCGGAGATCCAGGAGATTAAAAAGGCAACACAAACCTTCACCAAAGCCAGAAAACAAGGCAAAGCAGCGGTTCTGCTGGAACAACACCGCCCCAACATGTTCACTCAAAATATCGCCAACCTGATGCCTGGTTTGCCGGTTGAAGTGGAGATCGAATACACCCAGATCGTGCCGAGGATTGACGGCGCGTACGAACTGGTGGTGCCCATGGTGGTGGGGCCACGCTTTCAGCCTGCCGGGGCGGGCGTTGCACCGAAGCCTGCCCAGGCGGGTACAACGCCCGGTTTCGGTAAATGGATGCTCGAAAAGTTACCCTTTTACCCGAATACCGCCGGGCATCATCTACCCCGCGAAATTATCAGTGAACGGGTGAGCATGACTATCGATCTCGAGGCGCCCGTGCCCGTTCAGGCGGTTTACAGCCACACCCACGATCTGGCGATTCGATATGTTTCCTCAACCCGCCAGGAGATCACGTTTGCCAAAGGCAAGGTGCTGGATAACAAAGACTTTGTCCTGCGCTTCGATCTGGCTGGGATCAAGGAATCCGCGGGCCTGTTGAGCCATTGGGAAGCGGACGATGGCGGCTACTTCAGCCTCCTCATCGAACCACCGGTGAATGTGCCGGTAGATCACGCTATACCCCGGGAAATGGTTTTTCTGCTGGATTGTTCCGGTTCCATGAGTGGCGCGCCCATGGAAGCCAGCAAACGTTTCATGACCGACGCACTAAAAGCCCTGCGACCGACGGATACTTTTCGCATCATTCGCTTCAGCGACTCGGCAACGGAGTTCTCCACAAAGGCCCTGCCGGCAACCAGACTCAACATCCAACGCGGGCTGCGATATACGAGAAACCTCTATGGCAGTGGCGGCACGATGATGACCTCCGGGATTCGACAGGCACTCACCGGTCAGTCGGCCAACGGCACGATACGGAATGTGGTGTTCCTCACGGACGGCTATATCGGTAACGAAGTCTCGGTGCTGAAACTGGTGCATGACCTGCGCGGTGACGCGCGCCTGTATGCGTTTGGCGTGGGAGCAGGGGTAAATCGCTACCTGATGGATGAACTCGGGCGCGTGGGACGTGGATTTACCCGTTATTTCGATCCCACTCGCGACGATGAGTCACAGCAAGCCGTGGTAGCTGAGTTGGTCGCCAAACTGCAGACACCAGTGCTCACCAATCTGCGGATCGACTGGGGTGATCTGCCGGTGAGTAACCTGATGCCTGAAATGCTGCCGGATCTGTACGCCGGTAATTCTATTCGGGTGACCGGTCGCTTCTCGGCACCCGCTTCCGGTGTGGTAACCATTTCCGGTACCGGCAGTACCCAGGAGGCACAGATCACTCAATCGGTAGACCTGGTCGGCGGTAGCCAGCGACCAGCGATACGTAAGGTATGGGCGCGAACGGCCATTGCGGAGTTTATGCATGGTTTTATCACCCCACAGCAGTTGCGGCCCGACGCCATGAATAACCAGCAGCTTCAGGCTGCGGTGACGGATCTGGGGCTGACCTACGGGCTTGCCACACCCTGGACAGC
>JAPUJX010000594.1 GCA_027295975.1 Gammaproteobacteria bacterium | reverse complement strand
TCGTGCCCTTAAGCGAAGCCGAATGGAGCGAATTGACCCGCTTGGGGCAAGTTCGCGTAATGAGGGTACCCTGGAAGGGCCGAGCGCGGCGCGACTATGAGTACCGCCGACCTCACTGCGGTGTTCACGGCTTAGTCTTCTTGAACGCGATTTTGGTTTACAGATGAGTCAAGTTTGCCCGGCACTTAAATTGCGAACCTACATGCTCGTCGGTCTGAATGTCCTGTTTCACAAATAAGTTTAACGATCTAGAGACCAAGTACCTGTTTGGCAATGATGTTGTGCTGCACCTCGCTCGACCCGCCGGCAATGGTATAACCTCGATGATGGTAACTGCCTGACGCCACGAACTCGGCATAATCCGGCCCGACGGCCGCGCGGTTTCCGTCCGCGGCGGCGGTAACATCCAACGGCAGTACCCAATGTCCCACCGCCTCGAACAGGAGTTCGTCCATGGCCTGCACCAACTCGCTGCCTTTCAGTTTCAACATTGACGGCTCCGCGCCGATCGGCCCACCCCCGTCGGCGGCGCTCAGCAAGCGCAGGCTGGTCATCTCGAGCGCGCAAAGCCGTATCTCCAACTCTGCGAGCTTACCTCGAATCGCTTGCGTTTCGACGTCTACGCCGTTGGCGGTCTCCGCGCCAAGCACCTCTCGGATGAGGCCGAACATCCTTTTGTTCTCGGCAACTCTGGACACCATCAGCCGCTCGTCCCCCAACAGGCTCTTAGCAACGGTCCAGCCTCGATTCTCTTCCCCTAACCGATTGACCACCGGCACCCGCACATCGTCGAGGAACACCTGGTTCCACAGGCGCTTGCCGTTGAACGCATACAAAGGTTCAATAGTGATTCCCGGCGAAGTCAGATCGATCAACAGGAAGCTGATGCCTTTCTGTTTCTGAACCTTTCCATCCGTGCGCACCAGGCAGAACATCCAATCCGCAAATTCCGCGCCCGACGTCCAGATTTTCTGTCCGTTGACGATATAGTCATCGCCGCTGCGCACCGCCGTTGTCAAGAGCGCTGCTAAATCCGAACCGGCTTCCGGTTCCGAGTAACCCTGACACCACCACAAATCCGCGTTCAGGATCCGGGGCAGAAACCGTTTCCGCTGCGCTTCGCTGCCGTATTTGATGATCGCCGGGCCAACCATGTTGAAACCGAACCCCGAGAGCACCGGCGCCTGCGCCCTGCGACATTCGACATCGAAAACGTGCCGTTGAATCAGGCTCCAGCCTGTGCCGCCGTGTTCCTCGGGCCAACCGGGGGCCGCCCAGCCACGGTGGTTGAGAATTTTCGTCCAACGAGCCACGTCCTCCTTACCAACACCCCGATTCAACCGCACCTTCCCGGCAATGTCCGTGGGTAACTCCGTTGCGAGAAACGATCGAATGTCATCTCGAAACTGCGCCTGTTGATCACTGAGCGATATGCGCATTGTTCCTCCTTAGGGGTCTACGCCGTTACCACCAACGCACCTCGACGGGTGACGATGAGCGTTTGTTCGAACTGTGCAACCAGATCACCCTTGTTCACCGACAAGGTCCAACCATCAGCCTGCTCCTCCACCCAATTAACACCGGTGCTGAAAAAAGGCTCGATGGTGAGTACCAGGCCTTCTTCGAGGCGGCGTTTTTCAGACGGATTGTCCAGCGGTATATAGGAGGGCTCCTCGTGAATCGAATTGCCGACCCCGTGGCTACCGAGATTCTCGACGATCTCGTAGCCGAATTTGTCGGCAATCTTCTGCACCGCTTTGCCAATGACATTGAGGGAACGGCCGCTGCGTATTTTTCCGATGGCCGCATTCACAGCCGCCTTGACCGCGTAACAAAGCTGCTCCTGCTCCGGCGTGCCTCTGCCAACCAGAAACGATTCACCCATGTCGGCTACATAACCGGCGAGTTCGGCGGATACGTCGATGTTCAGCATGTCACCGTCTGCCAGGCGACGTGGTCCGGGGATGCCGTGAGCCGCCTCCTCGTTGACGCTGATACAGGTTGCACCCGGAAAATCGTAATAGAGTTGCGGCGCGGAGCGGGCTCCGTGGCTCTGCAGGTACTGTCCGCCAATCCTGTCGAGTTCCGCGGTGCTCACCCCGGCTCGTGCCGCCCGCTTCATACGCTCGAAAGCACCGCGTACCACCCTGCCCGCGGCAAACAACTTCCTGATGTCTTCTTGAGAGTCAACCGTCATAAAACACCGCTTTTTCTTCCTTTTCTTCCTTTATCTTGGCTTACACAGTGCACGCCAATACCCGGGAGATCTCGCATAAACTGCGGCCGCTTTCCTTAGACCAGGTGTTGAAGGCTTCCTGGGTCTGCAACAGGGCTTTTTTGCTGGTGGGCTCTTTGTCGATCACCTGCTGGTTCACCAGCGCCTTGACCACATCTTTCGAGAACATGGGTGTATCCTTGCCGACGAAACGCAGAAAATATCGGCCCGTCTGCCCGCCCAGCCGGTCGCCCCGGCGCTTCAGGTCATCCCACAAACCAACAATATCGGTAACCGGCCAGGACGCCAGATAAGCACCGAAACTTCCATGAGTATCGCGCACATCCAGAATAAACGAGGCGTTTCTGGGGACCGAGCAGATTTTTTTGGCGTGGCGGACGATCTGCTCGTCCCGGGTCAACATCTCCTGCTCTTCATCGGACATTCATCGCGCAGGTCGCCACGTCGAATTGATGAAAAGCCGCCTCGAACCCGGGCCATTTGTTCTCGATTATTTTCCAGACGAAACCCGAGCGGAAAACACACTTGGTCATCTCCGCGAGGTATGCGTTGTCTTTCGTGCGCTTCAACGACGCCGATGTTTTTGCCTTGGGCAGCAGAGCAATCAGCGCTTCTTCACCCCCCTTGCGCTCTGCCGCATACTGAAAAATACTATCGAACGAATCCATGGCAGAATCCCTGCTCGGAACTGGCTATAAGCGCC
>JAPUJX010000593.1 GCA_027295975.1 Gammaproteobacteria bacterium | reverse complement strand
GTGGGGTAACCTCCCCGGGCAGGTTCTCCTTGAGCCACCGGCCGGTGAAGTCGATCATCGGTTGGGGGGTTTCGAATAACTTGTAACGCTCCCAGGTCTGTTCGACCAACTCCTCTGGTGTGATCACCTCCAGCACACCGTTGAGACCCGAGGATTCCACGTCGATGGCGTGAATACGTGCGAGAATTTCACCGCACGCTCTTGCTAAGCGAGGGCGGATTTCATCGAGGTCCGGTGAACGAACGATTCGCGCCCCAAGGGTTTCGCCATCCAGCCATTCCATGATGAACCCCTCGCCAAGGTCATCTTCCGGTTCAAGAACGTGAACGATCTCGGGCTCCGGAACACCAACCTGTTTTGCGGTTCGCATCAATTGGGCTTCGACGGCAAGAGTTGGTCCGGTTTTCAGATCGCTGACGACACCCCCGGGCGCACGGCGCATGGCAAGCTTCTGCCCACCCTGCTCCGTCTCGATGGTTAGCCGGTAGGTCTCCTGGCTGGCCCCACCCGAAAGACGTTCGGCGGAAACGAGTCGACGGAAACCCTCGACATAGGTTCGCAGAACGTTCGCCACCTGAGCTTCGAACGTTCGATGGGCATTCGTCACCTACTCTTTCTCGACATTTAACCGCACCCCTTTAGGAGCTCGTTGGGACATGTAACCAAACATGTAACCAGCCACGCGGCGCATCTGGATCTCTTCCGCCCCTTCGGTAATTCGGTAACGGCGGTGGTGTCGGTAGATATGTTCAAACGGCTTGTGTCTCGAGTAACCGAGACCACCGTGCACCTGCATCGCTCGGTCGGCCGCGTCGCAGCAAAGGCGGTTCGCCTGATAGTTGCAGATGCTGACCTTGTCGGAAACGGAGAATACCCCGTAAGTATCCATCTGCCAGGCTGTCTTGTGAATTAATGCCCGCAACATCTCGCATAGGGCCTGCAACTCCACCAACGGAAACTGAATGGCCTGGTTGTCCGACAGCGGCTTGCCGAACGGTTTGCGCACCTTGGCGTATTCAACCGATTCGTTGATGCAGAACTGTGCCGCACCAAGACTCGATGCGGCCTGGCGTATGCGATTCTCGTTGAAAAAGTGCTGCACGACCTGGAGGCCCCTGCCTTCGCCGCCGAAGATCGAAGCGTGAGGCACGCGCACGTTTTTCAGCGACACACGCCCGTGATCGGTGGGCATATTGAACGTCCAAAGCATTTCTTCGACTTTGAATCCTTCCGAATCGGTGGGTGTGAGGAAGGCGGTAATACCTTCTCCATCTCCCTGACTTCCACTGGTGCGCGCCATGATCATGTCGTATTTGGCTTTGTGAATGCCGGTGTTCCAGGTTTTCTCCCCGTTGATGATCCACTCATCTCCGTCGCGTTCGGCATGGGTTTCCATGTAGGTAGCATCTGATCCGTGGTCGGGTTCGGTGATGCCAAAAGCAAACCCTTTGCGTCGTTCGGCAAGATCGTCAATCCATTCCGCTTTCTGCTCCTCCGTGCCGTACTCGGTCATCAACAGGAGCCCGACGTTGTTGCCGACGATGGAATGTTCGTTCTGTAGATCGTTGTGCAGCCCCAGCCCCTTGGCGGCAAAGTGCTCGCGGATAATGGCCATGGCCAGGTTGGTGCCGCCTTTGCCGCCGTACTCCGTGGGGAGCGCATACCGGTAATGGCCGGCATCGTCCGCAAGTTGTTTGGCTTCCATCAGCAGTGCTTCCCAATCCTCACTCGGCAATCCACCCCGATCCCAGTCTGTACGCGCATCTTCACGGCGGTAATCGAAGAACCGGATGTTGTCGTTGGAGTTTTCCAGCGGTTTGATCACTCGCTCGATGAAATCGTCGAGTTCAACCAGATAGTCGGCAATCTCTTTGGGTATATCGAAGTCCACCTGTATCTCCCTTCGTATTAGTCAGATTCCGTGTTTATTTAACACGCTCAGGTACGTTCTGGAAGCATGGTGTCGGAAAAAGGGGTCAGGCAGCTAGCGTCGCCTTTCGCAGGACGTTGCCATAACCCCGCGTTATGCAGTCGACGCCGCGGAAGTATTCTCGTCTGGCAAGCAGTTGATGAAACTTTGCAAGGTGGTAACAGGGAACGCCCGCAAGCAGGTGATGTTCGAGGTGATAGTTCACGAAGTTGGGTGCGATGAGGACCCGTTCCCACAGCGAGACCAGGGTGGTGGCTGTGTTCTCCCGGGCATCGGCACTCAGCCGGTCGACTGCGACGCCGTGTTCACCCATGAAACGTAGACGCGTCACCAGGGGATAAACGAAGAGATAGCCAGCCCACCAGAGGAGATAGGCCCATGGCGCCCCAACCGCCGTCAACACGCCGATCATCACAACGTGGGTAATGAGAAAAGGTGCGTTGCGCTCGAGCCGCATTTTGCGTAGCTGCCGCCAGGTATCACGAATTCCGGTGCGACCACTCAAATCGCGCAGTATTTTACGACGAACACTGTCCCTGCGGGCGGGATAGGTGAGTGCCAATGCCAGATCGGGGTCTTTCTCGGTACCGGCATAACGGTGATGCTGCAGGTGGTAATCGCGATATCGGTAAAGGTTCGTGTTCACCGGCCCGCCACACAACCAGTTACCAACCAGTTCGTTTACCCGCCTGTTTTTAAAAAACACGCTGTGCGCGCAATC
>JAPUJX010000592.1 GCA_027295975.1 Gammaproteobacteria bacterium | reverse complement strand
ATCAGGTCACGTAATGCAATGCCCGTTTCCCGCGCCCAACCCGGCAGAAACTTGCCTACGACGATCATGAAGACCCAGAGGTAAACGATCGCTTTGATGACGCGGATCATGCCGGTAAAGGGGCTCTCACCGGTTACGATTGCCCAGCGGCCTACTTCGATGTTGATCCACAGCTGCAGGAATATGCCGAGGGCCGCCGCCCATAGAAGTTGGGCTCCGACGATCGATGTGATCCAGGGCCACATGATGAGTTCACCGGAACCGATGGCTAGACCCGCCATTACGATGCCCGGGCCGATCATCTTGAAGAGTGACTTTTCGGGACGGGGAAGTTCGGCCTCTTTCAGCGACGGGACGGGTATGGGCATAAATCGTTCCTTCCTCGCGATACCGGTGGATTGCGTCGATTAGTGAAGGGGATGTTCTTTCAGCGCTGCCAGCGAAGCGTACCATTCGTCGAGGAAAGCGGGATAGGAAAAATAAGCCGCTCAAACAGGCTCGGTACTCGTCGCATACATAGTGGAATGAGAATATTCTCCTGAGGCGATATTTTGAACGAGGTTGAAACTCGTGGATAACATCAGAAACTACCTGTACGTCTCTGCAGCGATATTCACCCTGGTCGCGCTGCTTCATGTAGTTCGCGCCGTTTCTGGATGGGCTTTTCAGATAGGCTCGATGGAGGTGCCAGTGTTGGCATCCTGGGTCGGGTTTGTGGCCACCGGGGCGCTTGCTTCATGGGCAATCTGGTTAGCGTCGAACCGTTAGGTAAGTCAAGGTGACAGCCCGACAGACGGGATTAATGCAGCAACTGCTTGTCAGGATTTGCAGCGCCGACTCATACTCTCGAGATACAGGCGATACCAATAACCGGCCGAGGATATTGTAATGAGTGAACGGACAAAAGCACGCGCGGTGGGTTTCAATCACGTTGCGCTGGAAGTGGGTGATATCGACGCTGCCCTCGAGTTTTACGCGGGTTTTGTCGACTTCGAGTTGCGGGGCAAGAGCGATTCCATGGCATTCATCGATCTCGGCGACCAGTTCCTTGCACTGCAGAAAGGGCGCACTCAGGGGGCGGATGACGGCCGCCATTTCGGGCTTGTGGTTACCGACAAGGAAGCGGTGCGCGGTTCGCTCAAAGCTATGGGTGTCGAAGTTCTGCCGGGCAGATTTCTCGACTTCCTCGATCCGTGGGGAAATCGCATCGAGATTGTCGGCTACGATAACATTCAGTTCACCAAGGCTGCGAACGTGCTGCGAGGCATGGATCTGGAAGGTCTCGAGAAAACCGCAGGTGCTCAGAAAGAACTGGCCGACAAAGGCATGGCTTCGCAGTAGCGACTCAACGTATTACAGGCGACTCGGAGGTGGATGATGATTACCGGAGGCTGCCTCTCTGGGTCGGTGCGAGTCGAAGCGGCAGGCGAACCCCGCCGGGTCACCCACTGCCACTGCGGCATGTGCCGCAGAGCCATCGGCACGACGGTGGCAACGTTTGCCACATTTGAATCGGACAAGGTCACCTGGCACGGCGAGTTGACCCGTTACGCCTCCAGTGATCGAGCGTGGCGTGGGTTCTGCGCGACATGCGGGAGCAGCCTGTGTTTCAGTTTCAACCCGAGACCGGAACGCATCTACATCACTCTCGGCGTGTTCGACGATCCCGACGCATTCCCGGCCGGCTTTCACGATTGCCTCGAATCGAAAATCGGCTGGCTGCAGGTGGACGAACACCTGCCCGAGGCGTCTGCGTTCAAGCCGACCGGTTAAACGCAAACTCGTCGGCATTCACCCCCTCGACGATACATTCCATCGTTTGTTGTTTGGACCTCTATCCGGGTGCGGTCGCCGAGGTCCCTTATGTATCCATCAACGACAATGACCGTCTGATTTTCGCGTACCCGGGATTGACCCGGATCGATAGTTGTTACTCCGGTAAACGTGATGGACGAAGCAATACATGGCCCGGCGAAAACGACGGCGGTAAACATGAGCAATAAGACCGGCATGTCGGTCTCCTGGATTGCTGATGCCGGACATGCTGCGCTTTTCGCCACGCTGGATCACGGGGTATGGGAGCGGAGGGATCGGCAATCGGGCGAGCGGGTCAGTTGCCGGCCTCGGCGGGAGGCCCGTAACCCGAGGTGTCGCCGCCTACCCCAAGATCATGTCGCCTTTCCCGAGATTGTCGACGAAGCCGAGCGCCAGGCCCTCGTCCTGCGCGGTTCGAACCCAGTCCTGCACCGATGGCAGTGCAAGGGTCGCCCGCATGAATTCCGCGGCAGGTTCGGGGACCGGGATTCCATAACTCAAGAATCGGAGCGCAACGGGGACGAACATCACGTCGGCGATGCTGAAGTCTCCGAAGAGCCACGGTCCGCGATGGCCGCAACGTTCGCGGCAGTCTCTCCAGATGGTCTGTACGCGGTTGATCTGCGTTTGACACACGTCCGACAACGTTGTGGTTCGCCGAATTCGAATGTTCTGCGGTAACGTTTCTCGAATCGCCAGGAAACCGGAGTGCATCTCCGCACTGATCGATCGCGCGAGGGCCCGCTCATTCGGATCCGCAGGCCAGCCGACCGCGCCGGGGTAGCGATCGAGGAGGTGCGACATGATTGCCGTCGAGTCCCACACGGTGGTGCCATCGTCGATCAGGATCGGAACGCGTCCTGCCGGGGAGTACTTTGCCACCTCCTCCCGCCAGTTGTCCGTGTGCAGCGAGACGAAAACCTCTTCAAACTCGAGGCCGCTCTCCCGCAGGTATAACCACGCCCGCAGAGACCAGGAGGAGTAGTTCCGATTTCCGATGACGAGTGTCAGACTCATGAGCTTGATTCCTCTAACTGGTGCCGTGGGAATTGAATAGTCTCGCACGGTGAGGCCACAACCTCACCCGGGGTAAACACCATGGACGGAAAAGGCGCCACGTGGAGTCGAGGCACAGCCCGAGAGGAACGGTGATTCGATTAACGTGTCATACATCTGAACTGAAAAGGGTCGGCTATTGAAGATGTTGACGCATCCTTACCATCAGATAGGTCGATATGTTGCGTACAAACCGGAGCTACTGGATGGCAGGTGCTGGATGGAGTGCCTCTGGCTTTACCTGACTGAACACGATCAGCCGGTGTCCTCGCACTCGCTGATGCCTGACCCGACGGTCAGCATCTGCTTTACCTGTGTGAGGGGAGCAAATGGACAAGTTGAATCTCCAGAATTGATCCTCATTGGGCCAATTCGACGATGCTCGATGTTCCAACCTGTCCCGGGATTGGAAATGGTCAGTGTGAAAATCAAGGTGGAATATCTCGCTTCCCTTCTCGATACCAAACCGTCGGATCACGCCGATCAACGGGTGGCAGTGAAGGAAATCAATCCTCTGCTCTCCGACGAGTTGATCGACAGACTCATGCCCACAAAATCTGCTTTGGAAGCACTCAAACTGCTCACGTTCGTGGTTGGTCAACAGCTGACACTCGGGAAGCCTGTCTGCGATGTAAGTACGGGGGTAATGAATCTGATTAGACACCATCGTGGTAAACCCGGAATCGAGAAGATCGCCGGCACCCTCGGCCTGGCAACACGTTCCGTGTATCGAAAGGTAAAAAATGTAACGGGAGGCTCACCGAAAGCTTATGGAAGGCTTTTGCGCTTTCATCATGCGCTCGAGCGATCCGATGGACTGACAGAACCTGACTGGTCGAACCTCGCGTTGGACTGCGGCTTCTACGACCAGGCACATTTGATTCGAGATTTTCAGTTTTTTTCTCAGAACTCTCCCAGACGACTACACCGGGAACGCAGGTCCGAGTCCGATTTTTCCAATTTTTTCCGTCCTCAAGTTGTTAGTTTGCAAAATCCTCATCCGCAAAGTGAGGATTAGTATTCGATGACCATTGCTCGATACCAGGAGGAACGGAAGAAAATGAAACACACTTTTTCCAGGTCAATATCCCGTCTCGCGTTAATTCTCTTGTTCATATTCAACTTCGGCGCCAACGCCGCCGTGGAGGTTCCGTTTGACCCGGAACTGTTGAACAGCCATCAGGTCGACGCGGAAGAATCTTCGTACTTAGGCAGTGCCGCGCTTCGGCTGAAACATCAATACAAGGACGGATACGTAAGGATTGAAGGGTTGGATTTTGCCAATGGCGAAATAAAAGTAGACGTGGCTGCAACGATTGACCCCAATCTGTTACCCGAATTCAAAGAGTTTGCCCGCGGTTTCATCGGCATTGCTTTTCGCATTCAGAACGACCCCGGGGTTTACGAGAACATTTACGTTCGACCGGACAACGCCAGAGGCGAAGATCAACTACGCCGGAATCACACAACCCAATACGCTTCCATGCCGGAATATACCTGGAAACGATTGCGAGACGATTCACCTGGAAAGTATGAATCTTATGTTGATCTGACCTTGAACACCTGGATCAGAATGAGACTGGTCGTCGAAGACGAAAAAGTCCGCCTGTTCATAGGCGACGATACACAGCCCTGCCTGGTTGTTAACGACATGCGTCT
>JAPUJX010000591.1 GCA_027295975.1 Gammaproteobacteria bacterium | reverse complement strand
TCGCCTCGATGACGTGATCGGCGAGCTCATGCAGGGACATTTCCTGGGTCGCCGACGCCAGATCATCAATGAGCTGAAGAAAGTCGGAAATCTTGCCCGCAACTCTGCCGGTAAAACTGCCTGCGACAAGTCCGTCAACACACGCTTGCCACATTGCGACTTCTCGTGTTCTCGCTTGTTGACGAATCGCTTCGACGGTTTTGTCTCCAATCCCCCGGGAGGGTGTATTGATCACTCTCTCGAATGCAGGGTCGGAGTTTCTTTCATGAATCAACCGCATGTACGACAAGGCGTTTTTTATCTCGATACGTTCGAAAAACCGTTGTCCACCATAAATTCGATAAGGAATCTGCGCCCGTAGCAGCGCTTCTTCCAAAACCCTCGACTGGGCATTGGAGCGGTATAGCACAGCGACATCATCTGGACTGCCACCGTTGTCAATCCACTCCTGCGCGCGTTCTGTGATGAAGCGAGCCTCATCCAGGTCGTTGTAACCCGAGTAGAGACGGATGGGCTCGCCGGGCGGACCGTCCGTCCAGAGTTTCTTCCCCAGGCGATCCACGTTGTGCTGAATCAGGCCGTTGGCCGCATTCAGGATCGTCGCCGTCGAACGGTAATTCTGCTCGAGCCGGATCATCTGGACATCCTGGAAGTCGTGAGAAAAGCGATGGATGTTTTCTATCTTCGCGCCACGCCAGCCATAGATTGATTGATCGTCGTCACCCACCGCCATGATGTGTGACTGTTTTCCGGCAAGTACTCGCAACCAGGCGTATTGGATGGTGTTCGTATCCTGAAACTCGTCGACCAGGATATGTTCAAATCTCGCCTGATAGTGCCCGAGTAAATCAGCATGTTGCAGCCAGAGCTCGTGACTGCGCAGCAGCAACTCGGCGAAATCCACCAAGCCTGCCCGCTGACACACCTCCTCGTAACTTTCATAGATCTTCTTGTGCGTCATTTGATACACGTCGTCACCGGCGGCGACTTCCCGGGCTCGACGGCCTTCGTCTTTCTGGCCATTGATAAACCAGACTGCCTGTCGCGCCGGCCACTTCTGTTCGTCGAGATCAAGTGAACGCATGACGCGCTTGACCAGCCGCAGCTGATCGTCGGCGTCGAGTATCTGGAAACTCTGGGGCAGCCTGGCTTCGTCCCAGTGCATGCGTAGGAGTCGATGCGCAATGCCGTGAAAGGTCCCAACCCAGAGGGTGCGCACGGAAATCTGCAGCAGTTCTTCTATCCGCAGGCGCATTTCCTGCGCCGCTTTGTTGGTGAAAGTCACCGCGAGTACACCGTGCGGGGAGACACCTTCTGCCTCGACCAACCAGGCGATGCGATGCACGAGTACCCGGGTTTTACCGCTGCCGGCTCCCGCCACGACCAGGCCGTTGCCCACCGAAGCCGTTACGGCTTCGCGTTGAGCTTCGTTGAGACCCTCCAGAATATGAGTGACGTCCACGCGCTTTCCATGACAAAAAGAAATCGCGCTGGTTACCCGTTCACGTGCAGAGGCTCATTCCACGGTGACGGACTTGGCGAGATTTCTCGGTTGGTCCACATCCGTGCCCTTGAGCACAGCGACGTGGTACGCGAGCAATTGTAATGGCACGACGTACACGATGGGAGCTAAAAGGCGATGAACTTCTGGCAGCGAAATGACTGTCACACCTGGCTCTTCACGAAAGCCTGACCCGGAATCCGCGAAAACGTAGAGTTTGCCACCCCTCGCCCGTACTTCCTGCAGGTTCGAGTGCACTTTTTCCAGCAGTTCATCGTTCGGGGCAACGGCGATCACCGGCATGTCATCGTCGACCAGGGCGAGTGGGCCGTGCTTGAGTTCACCCGCCGGATAGCCTTCGGCATGAATATAGGAGATTTCTTTTAGTTTCAGCGCGCCCTCCATCGCGACCGGAAACATCGGTCCCCGGCCGAGGAACAGAGCATGGGCACAATCAACGAAGTCTTCCGCGAGTTCACTGATTCTAGAGTCGAGATCCAATACCGCATCCACCGCATCACCGAGACCGTTCAACGCGGTCACTATTTCCTCTTCAGTGGCCGTCTCCAGGCCATGGCGGCGGCCGATCAACAACGCCAGCAACAGGAGGTCCGCCAGTTGGGTGGTGAACGCTTTGGTGGACGCAACACCTACCTCCGTGCCTGCCTTAAGCATGATCGAGAGATCCGATTCCCGCACGAGAGAACTGGTTGCCACATTACAAATTGTCAGGGTGTGCGTGTAGCCAAGGCCCTTCGCAACTCGCAGGGCCGCCAGCGTATCGGCCGTTTCGCCCGACTGCGAGACCGTGACGAACAGACTGCCCGGCGTAACGGCGACTTTGCGATAGCGGAACTCGCTGGCTATCTCCACCTGACAGGGGATTCCAGCCAACTCCTCAAGCCAATAGCGGGCAATCGAACCGGCATAATAGCTCGTGCCACATGCAACGATCGTCACCGACTGCGTGGCATCGAATATCTCTTTTGCGCCGATACCGAAGGCTTGTTCCAGCACTCGTCGATGACCGATGCGACCTTCAAGCGTGTCTCGCAGCGCCTGCGGCTGTTGATGAATCTCCTTTTGCATGTAATGGCGATAGTTGCCTTTGTCGAGGTCGTCCGTACCAAGCTCTACCTTTACCGTGGAGCGGATTACGGACTCATCAGCAATGTTCCAGATCCCAATGCTCGTTCGGGTGACCTCCACCAGGTCGCCTTCTTC
>JAPUJX010000590.1 GCA_027295975.1 Gammaproteobacteria bacterium | reverse complement strand
ATTCTGGCTTACGAAGAAGACGGCGTGGCGGTAATCACCTTGAATCGGCCCCAGGCACGAAATGCCATGTCGGGCCCGATGACCGCCGGCCTCGAGCAGGCACTTTCCTACGCCGAGCGAGCAACACAGATCCGCTGCGTTGTGCTGACGGGTGCGGGCGGGGCTTTCTGTGCTGGCGGCGATGTGAAAGGGATGGCCGCGGGTGGCTCGGGCGGCGGACAGGGACCGAGCCTCGATGAGCGTATTCACAGCCAACGGCTCAACCAGCGCAACACGGCCGGGCGCATGTACCTCATGCCGAAACCGGTGATTGCGAGCCTACCTGGTCCGGCAGCAGGGGCGGGTTTGTCCCTGGCGCTCGCCGCGGATATGCGCATCATGGCGGATACCGCCTTCATCACTTCCGCATTCGCGCGAGTGGGATTCAGCGGCGATTACGGCGGTAGCTTCTTTCTCTCTCACCTCGTGGGTAGCGGCAAGGCGAAAGAGCTTTATTTCCTTTCGGACCGGGTTTCCGCGGAGGAGTGCCAGCGACTGGGTATTGCCAACAAAGTGGTCGCAGCCGATATGCTGGAGGAAGAGACGATGAAACTGGCGCGGCGTCTGGCGGCGGGCCCGCCAGTGGCATACCGGTACATGAAGGAGAACTTCAACCGTGCGGCGATGGGGGCTGATGTCATAGAGTGCCTGGATCTCGAGGCGACGCATCATGTGCATGCGGGGCTCACGGAAGATCATCGGGTGGCGGTAAAAGCTTTTGTCGAGAAAACGGAACCGGTTTTCAAGGGTCGATGAAGTGAATCTTGCACGTGTGGACTGGGGGACCGGGCGCGTGAGCGCGTCTGGAACACCCGGCCTCTCTCGGCGATTTAGTTCATCGTTCCGATAGGGACATTTGGTCAGGTGACAACTGAAGCAAATACCGTGGCCGCAATAAACAACCAGAGCAGGCCATGACAAACGTAGTGGACGATTCGATTGTGGCTCAAAGCCGTTACGACAACAATTCCAACGTATGTTGAAAGAGCGACGAGATCAGACTTGATTGTTACCCCGGGAAGAAAGTCCGGGGCGGCGCTCAACAGCATTCCCAGTGCGTTGATCAAGAAAAAGGGTTTTGCTACCGCATAATAGTGCGCCGACAGGTCCGGCTTGGTTTCCGAGGGGACAAGAACCGAAACAGCGATTGAAAAAGACAAAGTCGGGGTAATTATCAAAATGAGATATCCCAATGCCAGTGGTCCGGGAGTTCCCAAGTCTATCTCTCGATATGCCCAGAGACCGGAAAAGTGAACCAGCAGACTCATCAGCATCCAGCCCGATGTGCTGAGGTACATCAGCACCTGTTTTTGCCGCCCCCGATCCCGGACGATTCGTGCCCATGACGTCAATAGTTGGGTAATTGCAAAGCCGATGACTATGGCTATCGGAATGAGAAGGTATTCGAATGCCGACATGCCCTACTGCCGCCCGACGAACGCACTGGAGCGAGTCTGTGACAATTTGTCAGACTGACTTTGGGCGTTACTCGAGTTTGCTTCCATAAACCTGTCTCAGTGCCGATGATTGAAGATTCACTTCCCTCATACACCGAACGTTAACACTCCAGACTTCCGGTGCAGATCGCGAATTGTGGAAAGTGTGAACTCCGCACCGGCGTTACGATAGAGAAGTTGTCGCCACTACTTCTGGCTGCGCGTCTGTGTTCGAGTTGGTGGAACTATCGTCAGGCAACGCCTGAATCAACCTCCTCGGGTTTACGAAAAAAGCCCCAGACCAGGAGACCGCATGCCACTACCATGGATATTCCTACCGAAGAGAGTCCTGCTGAAACCAGGGTTTCCTGCCATGGAAGTCCCTGATGACCCGAACCGGCTATTGGCGTCAACGCGCTCGTTCCGAACGCCGCCGCAAGGGTGATGAAAAGCCAGTTCGTGAAAGTTCCATATACGAGCGTCCAGTAGGCAATCGCCTGATACCTGGGTGCTAAATTGAATCTGGACCAGGCAACACCGATGGCGATGAGAAATGTTCCGTTCATTACGCCTTCGAGGTGACCGGACAGGCCCATTCTGGGATTCGTCATACCGGGAATCGCGAAACCGGAAAGAAGCCCCAGGAAAAACAGCATTGCGCCAAGGCCCAGCAGAGTTTGCGATCTTCTGGTTTTGGCGTGCAGTCGCTGCGCCCGGCTGGTTGTCGTCTGTTGCACTTCAAATGTGATTTTGCGTGGCATCAGCTTGTCTCCCGGGTTCGTACGGTTTGCCGGACGCATCAGCGATGTGATGCCAGCCCGGATCGATTGGTTTGTTCGGAGCCTTGCGAGGTTCACACTTGGCGGCTCCTGAGGATAAGAACTTTTTGCTGGCCAGCAGTTGGTCGCGAATCATCAGGTATTCCTGCTCCGATCTCAGTACTTCGATTCTCAAGGAGCGGGGAGGTTTTCTGTCTGGGTTCGCTTCAGCGATCCACCTCAGTATTTTTGCCTGGATCTCCGAGGTGCTACTGCCGAGTATCGCGATCGGACCCGCGGACAGGAAAAACTGCTCAGAGTCGTCCACTTTCCGAACATCGACAATTCCCGGAAATTCAGGGCAATTCTTCAGTTGAGCATATAACACGACGTAGTCTCCAATAGAGACGGGAGAATCGGCGGTTGCGGCCCAGGTTGAAACGCACAGCGATAGAAGAATGACCGCTGATGGGCGGTTATTGGCTGCCATTCGATTTTTTACCCCTCCTTTTTACCCCTGCTTTTTACCTCGCGAAAGGTGGCCGGGCGTCGCTGTATCTCTCCAACCATACACCGATTTCACGAGTAGCCTCCTGTACGGATAGTGATTTTGCCTCGACAAGTGTCGACTCCGGTACCCACTGCGGAAATGGCACGTCCTGGCGTTGATGACGACCGGAAGGCAAATGGACTTCGTGCACCCGATCCAGCGCATGAGGTGGAAACCGGTGTTCCATTCGTACGAAGAACGGCCACAGGCGGCGGTGGACGTACGTGATCCTGCCTTGTGCCAGGGTGCATATGAGTATGGCTCTGGAGTTATGGATCTTTCTGGTGAGTTGGTAGATTTCGTGTCCTTTGGGATGGCTCCACCAGCTACCCTTAATGGGCTCACCCGCGACTCGTTGGGCGAGGGAAGGCTCGAGGCCCCTGGCGGCTTCCAGAACTACGCCTTTGTCGCGAATGAAGTCCATGGCCCGCCGCGGAGTCATGACTGAAATTCAGCGGTGCCTGTTGCTCTCCGTGGGCTGAAGGTACTCAATGTGCTGAACTCAAACCTTTCTCGGCCAGGAACTGTGCATTGAACAACCGCGATTGATACTTGCTACCCGTGTCCGCAAGTATGGTAACGATGACATGCCCGGGACCCAGCTTCTCAGCCACCTTCATCGCCGCGCATAGGTTGATCCCGGTGCTCGAGCCGAAGAACCAACCTTCTTCGGCCATCTGCCGGTACACCATGCTCACCATTTCCTGATCGGTCACCTGGACGGCATCGTCTATCACGGTGTCGATGAGATTGTCTGTCACTCTGCTGTTGCCGATTCCCTCGGTGATCGAAGGCCCTTCGCTCATGAGTGGTTGCCCCGTTGTTACCCAGGAGTACAGGGCGCTGCCCATGGGGTCGGCGAGTACGATCCGTACATCCGGACTCTGTTCTTTCAGATAGCGGCTGACACCGGCCAGGGTTCCTCCGGTTCCCGTCGAAGTGACAAAACTATCGATAGTGCCCGCGGTTTGCCGCCATATCTCCGGGGCTGTGGATTCGTAGTGCGCCAGACGGTTGGCGACATTGTCGAACTGGTTTGTCCACACCGCATTCGGCAGCGTTTCGGCGAAGCGGCCGGCCTGCTTCTGGTAGTTCATGTCATTTTTGTAGGGCACGGTGGGTACGACACGCACCTCGGCCCCGAGGGTCTGGAGGAGTTCTATCTTCTCCGGCGATTGATTGTCGGGCATGTAGATCACCGAGCTGTAACCACGGGCGTTACAAACGTGAACAAGTCCAATGCCGGTGTTACCGGCGGTGCCTTCAACCACGATGCCACCCGGCTTCAGCGCGCCGCTCTTCTCGTGTTCCCGCACCATCCATAAAGCGGCGCGATCCTTCACGGACCCACCGGGATTGAGAAATTCGGCTTTACCGAGTATCTCGCAACCCGTGGCTTTGCTCAATCCGGCCAGGCGGATGAGAGGTGTGTTGCCGATAGTTGCGGCGAAACCGTTTTTTGTATCCATAAGCTGGTCCACTGCAGGGAGCGGGAATTCTAACGGCGTTGTCGTTACATCGGAAAGTGATCTTGCAAGAAGATCGGACCTGACCACGGGGAGCGTGGACGGGCGACACGGGTCAGGGTTGGTGATAAATTTCAGGCTCAAACCGTATAAGGGAGAGGAGATGGTTGAAGAGCAGCTGTTAACGGAACCGGAAGCGGTTGGTCTGGACCCTGAAAAAATAGCCGCGTTGCTGACGAGAGTACAACGCGAAGTGGATGAGGGGCTGCTACCGGCTGCTCAGGTGGCCCTCGCTAGAAACGGCAAGCTGGCGGTGTTCGAGACATACGGCGCGGCCGATGAGGATTCGCTTTTCTGCATCTTCTCGGCCACGAAAGCCATCACCTCGGCGGCTGCCTGGCTGCTGATTCAGGATGGTCGGCTGCACACCTCCGAAAAGGTGGCCGATATCATTCCGGAATTTGCCAGCAACGGGAAACAGGATGTAACCGTCGAGCAGCTCTTTGTCCATACGGCGGGCTTTCCGTCCGCGCCATTTGCACCCCTGGACTGGAACGATCCTACCCGCCGGATACAGAGGTTCGACCAGTGGGTGCTGAACTGGCCACCGGGGTCGAGATTCGAATATCACCCGACATCGTCCATGTGGGTAATCGCCGACATCATAGAACGGCGTGCCGGCATCAGCTTTCAGCAGTTCGTACGGGAGCAGATTGCGCAGCCGTTGGGACTAATGGATCTTTTTGTGGGCTTGCCGGAAAGCGAAAACCTTCGCGTAGTGTCGACCGAGCACGTCGGAGACGGTTTGACCGACGAAGACTACGCTCGGTTGGGCATGCCCAGGCCACCGGTTACGGAGGTAACGGAAGAAGCGATCTTGAATTTCAACAACCCGGAGATCCGCGCCGTCGGTGTTCCGGGTGGAGGTGGCGTCATGGGGGCGGGAGAGCTTGCGATGTTTTACCAGGGCCTGCTGCACGGCGGTGGAACGGGGCAGCAGATCTGGGAGCCCGAGACCATGGCAAGCGTCCGGCGTGTGCGAACGGGCGAATTGCGCGACCCGTTGTTCGGAAAGTTGGCCAATCGTGGTTTGGGAATCATCATCGCCGGTGACGATGAGCGCAGCTATCGAGGTTTTGGCAAAACTAATTCCCGAGAGGCGTTCGGCCACAACGGCGCGGGCGGACAGCTCGCCTGGGCAGATCCGGCTACCGGGATATCCCTGGGCTACTGCACCAGCGGTCATGATAGAAACACGTTGCGTCAGGGTCGCCGCGGGGTGGCTATTTCGAGTTTCGCGGCCGTGTGCCTGGCCTGACGCCCAGGTTCCAGATATGACGCTGGCGAACAGTACTCGGTTTCTGGTTTGGCTGGTTACCTGTCTCGTTACGACCACGGCTGCGGCCGAGTGGTATTCGGATACCCAGTCCATCATGGGCACTCGGGTTCATGCGGAAATCTGGCAGGAAGATGCCGCTGAGGGACAGCGGGTTCTGGCAGAGATCATGGCCGAAATGCGGCGTGTCGATGAGACGTTCTCCACCTTCCTCGATACGAGCGAACTGTCCCGCCTGAACAGGCAAGCGGGCAAAGGTTGGATGCAGGTATCCGATGAGCTGTTCGACCTTCTGCAGAAAAGCCGCACGGTATCCGATCTCACCGACGGGGCATTCGACATCACCTACGCCTCTGCCGGACGTTATTACGATTACCGCGCGGGTAAGCGCCCCGACGACGAAACGCTTCGCGGAGCTCTGGCCGCGATAAACTATCGTTATGTGGAACTGGACGCTGCAAACAACAGGGTTCGTTTTACCCACCCGGACGTTTATGTGGATCTTGGCGGCATTGCCAAAGGGCACGCGGTGGACCGCTGCGCCGCTATCCTCGCTCGGGAAGGCATTACCCAGGGCACAATTTCCGCCGGTGGCGACAGCCGCATAATCGGCGACCGGCGCGGCAGACCCTGGACGGTCGGCATTCGAGATCCCCGTCGAGAAGATGCCATGGCGGTGCTGTTGCCCCTGGTTGATACTGCGGTTTCCACTTCGGGCGATTACGAGCGTTTTTTTGAAGAAGGCGGTGTTCGCTACCACCACATCCTGGATCCCAACACCGGAGATTCGGCGAGGGCAACCCGGAGCGTAACCATTTTAGGCGCGGATGCGACATTCACGGATGCACTCTCGACGAGCGTGTTCGTGCTGGGACCAGTTGAGGGTCTGAAACTCATCAACCGTCTCCCGGGAGTGGATGCCATCGTCATCGACGGGGACGGCGTTATGCGTTATTCGGCTGACCTGGCCAGGCTCGCCCATTGATTCGGTTCTCATTCCTCAACCTGTAGGAATCCGCGTTTCCACGAATTGTGACCTGCACCACTTTCTCGTAATCCGTCCTCATCTAACGTGCGTGTTCGACGCGTTGCATGAAGCACCGCGAGATGGGTACGCAGAAAGGACAAATACAGCCTCGACTCGAGATTCGGTCATACCGGAATTCGCTGTCGATTCTCCAAGGGCAGCTTTGGGTTTCGTGCAGTCGGCGGGTTCCGGTTGTTTCTGCCTGTACCGAAAGTGACAACGATGCCAAGGATCGCTCGTTTTCCAACCGCCCGCCAGGATGGTGGTGGTTTTTACGCAGGGAGCGCAAACGGTGGATGCCGGTAGTTCGAAAGATTCTGCTGAATGGAACTCAGATCCGAAAGGATTTCGGATGGGTGGAAAGTAACTACTGCACGGGTGCCTCTCAGGTTCTCGAGTAGTTTCTACCAGATCTTTCGACGGCACACTGCCGTCCACAATTGGAGATAGGCGATGTCGAAGTTGGGTTGTTGGTTGCTGTTTGCACTTTGCACGATGTTTTTTGCAAGCCAGGCACAGGCGGTAGGAATCAGAGACGAGGCGCCGGATTTTACCCTGAAAAGTCTCGAGGGTAAGAATCTGCGGCTCGAAGAATATCGCGGTCAGGTTGTGCTCATCAATTTCTGGGCAAGTTGGTGTGGACCCTGTCGGCAGGAAATGCCGCTTCTCGATCGTTTGCACCAACGTTATCAGGACACGGGGTTCACCGTGCTTGGCGTGAATGTCGAGGGTGAGGAGAAACCAGCCCGGGAAATCGTCGACAAAACCAAAGTCACTTTCCCGGTGTTGATAGATAAAGACCAGCGGGTGAGTGATCTTTACGACCTGAAGGCAATGCCCAGTACCGTGGTGGTCGACCGGGATGGTGTCATTCGGTACATCCATCTGGGGTACAAGCCTGGCGATGAATCAAAATACGTTGAGGTGGTGAAGAAGCTTATTCGTGAATAGTTTCGACCAATTGGGTAATCGATAGAAGAGAATAGAGGTATGCAACGGACAGCGCACATCATCACCCCGGCGACCCTTCTGGCGACCCTTTTCACGCTGTCCGTTCCGGTGTTCGCCGAACCACTCGACGACGAGATGGAAGGCGTCAAGAAAGCTCTTCTCGATTTGAAACGAGACCTGGTGATTCTCGAAGAAGATTTGTTGTTTCCAGCGAGCACCCAGGTTGCGGTGTTTCTCTCGATGGACGTCGGCGAATTTTTTCAACTCGATTCCGTGAGCCTGAAGCTCAACGGAAAAGAAGTTACCCACCATCTGTATACAGACAAGCAGATCGACGCACTGTTCCGCGGCGGTGTGCAGAGGCTCTTCTTAGGTAACGTAAATCAGGGGCGTAACCGCGTCACCGCGTTTTTCACCGGGCGGGGACCGAGCGGTCGGGATTACCGGCGTGCGGCTACCGTGGAGTTCCTCAAGTCGTTCGAACCTGCTCTTGTCGAATTGGCCATAGTCGACTCCAGTGCCAAGTATCAACCCGAATTCCGCGCTGCTGTTGCTAACTGATCGCGGCCAGGCTTGATTGAAATGAAAGCCTTTCTTTGCGAGCTCATATTGAGTTGCGTACTCGCGGTGCCAACGGCAAAAACCATTGATGAGCTGACCTACGGCACGGTTCTCTACGCATATTTCCAACGAGATTACCAACAGGCACTGCTTGATACCCTCGTTGCCGAAAAGCAGGGTCGCCGGGGTGAAAACACGCTTCGCTTCGATCTGGCGAAAGGCAGTTTCGCCTTCAACGACGGCATGTACGCATATGCGCGGAAAATATTCGAGCAGGTTGACGCAGAAGAGTTGAGCGAGTTGGATCGTATGCGTTTGGCCTTTCATCTCGCCCGGGAATACCGCCGCAGACAGGACTGGTCCCAACTGGCTGTTGCACTCGCGGAGATCGATTTAGGTCGAACCTGGTCGGGCAAAGAGAAGTTTCACCCCGAGGTCGAGTACATGCGCGCCGAGGTTGCCATGGAAAAGGGCGATTTTTCGGCCGCGCAAAGGTCCCTCGATGCGCTCGAGCCGCAAGATCCGTTGCGCGCCTACACGTTGTTCAACTTGGGCGTTGCCTACAAAGAGGCCGGCGACTCACGAAACGCCCGCAACGCGTTTACCGAGCTTGCGGAGATGAAACCGTACAGCGACGAAGCGTCTGATCTCATCCAGCGTGCCAAACTTGCACTTGCATTCATCGCCCGACAGACCAACAACCTTGCGGATGCCCGGAGCGTGCTCGGTGGATTGCCCGGGGAGGGTCGGTACCGCGACATCGCACTTGCTTCCTATGGCGAGTTAGCCATGGACAACGAAGACTACCAGCTGGCCGCCCGTATCTGGCTCACCTTGCAGACTCAGGATTATTGGACATCGAGCACCGCCGCGGCACGCCTTGGGTTTCCGTTGAGCCTCGAGAGGATGGCATCTCAGGATATGGCGTTGGAGCGATACCGGGCGGCCGAAAAAAGTTTCGAGACTCGCCTCGAAACCCTCAACCAGCTAACCGCGAAAGCACGGGACTCCACCTGGGTGCGGGCCATTTTGAAGGTGTTCTCGGCGCCTGAACAAGATCGGAATCAGATGAGCGATCTGATGGAGAGTTGGCGCGATCAGCTTGGCCACACGGACTGGTTGGAGTGGCTCGCGACCGAAGACGTCCACGAAGTGTTGCTCCAATGGAGGGAACTGCTCGCAGCAAAATCCTGGCTGGACAATTTGCCGCGGCGTTTGGCGGTGTTCCAAGAAATCTCAGAGGAACAACGTAGGCGGGGTGTCGAGGCGCGTACCCTGCTGCACGAATCCGAGTTGTTGAACAATCGGGAACGGCTTGCCGCCGAGATCGAAGACTTGCGCGAACGGTTAGCAGCGCTGGAAGTTGCGCTTCCGAAAAATTCGGTCGCTTGGATGCTCACACTTGCCAATGCGGATGAGCGGGAATTGATCGGTGAACTCGCGGAGATGAGCCGCGTCCTCTCCAGGAACGGGAGCACCAAGAACATCGGTGAGAAACGACATTCCAGTTGGGAAGCGCGCATCAATCGACTGCAGGGGGTGGTTTTCTGGCGTTTGGTGGACGGGAGCAGTGTCCGTATCCGTGGTCTGGTGAGCGACCTCGGGCATGCCAGGACCCTGCTCGCCGACGTCGACGAACGGATCCTTCGCGTTGAAGAAGCGGAAAGCCGATACGTTGCTTCCGTGGAAACGGAATTTGTCGAGTTTTCCGAACGGGCCCGGGACATCACCCGCCGGGTGGACGCGGCATTAATCGACCGCGAAGAGCGGCTCGCGGCAGAGATTCGCAATGGCATGAATCGCGAGCGGGCCGAAGTCGAACAGCACCTCCTCATCACCCGTATCGCCATCGCTCGAGCTACCGATCGGTTGGCTCAGGTGGCGTCGGCGGCCTCGGACCCCAGCGGAGACGGCACTTGATCTCTGCGGGTAAAACGACATCGGGGCTGATTACCCTGACACTGGTTGTCGGCTTGTCCGGCTGCAGTTGGTTCAGGTTCTTCGGTGACGATGACCCATATGCGGAAAAGTACACCATCGCCCGGGTTATTGATGAACTGCCGGATATTCGGCTCCCCGTGGCGACGGTCGCCAAACCCACCCGCGAAGAAGTCATGCTCGCCTACGAGAAGGTTTATGGCCGGCTCCCGGGCCGCAACGAAAACCATGCGGTAGGTAAACGCCTGGCCGATCTGCAGATGAGCGTGGGTGAGGAGCGCGACATCGCAGGCGGTGAAAACCCATACGGCCCCGCTGTCGAACTATACGAGTCATTGCTTTTGAACGACGAGGGCGAAAGCAGAGACGAGATCCTTTATCAACTTGCGAGGGCCTACGACGTAGTGGGGAACACCGAGCGGACTGTCCACTATCTCGATCGTCTCATCGATGAGTATCCAGAAAGCCTTTACATCGTGGAAGGTCGCTTTCGCCGCGCGGAGATCGAGTTCTCCCGTGATCACTATGCACAAGCTGCCGGCGATTATGCCTACGTAGTCGCGCTCGGAGATACCACGCCCTATTGGCGCAATGCCAACTATATGCTCGGCTGGTCGCAGTTCAAGGGTTCGAATCTGGAGATCGGTTTGTCGAGCTTCTTTATCGTGATCGACAGCCTTCTGGCCGAGCAGACGTTTGATGAACTGCCCGCCGCGGAGACGGAACTGCTGAAGGACAGCTTCAGGGTAGTCACGTTGGCCCTCGGCTATCTCGACGGCCCGGAAACGCTCGCCGCACAGATGGCCGCACTCGACGGTCCGGCGTGGCAGTACCTCGCCTATCAGACCTTGGCCGACGACTATCTCGAAAAGGAACGTTACCTCGATAGTGTGGCAACCTGGCAGATGTTCATTAGTCGCAACGAGCTGGACCCACGGGCGCCGGAAGCACATGTCGCCATGATCGATACGTTGTTGAAAGCCGACTTCCCGAGCGAGATACAGCCGAAGAAAGTGCAGTTTGTCGAGCGGTACGGAATCTACAGCGAGTTCTGGATCGTACATGAGAAAGCCGTGCGGAAAACATATCTGCCGACGCTGAAATCCTATCTCGTGGAACTTTCCCGGATCAATCACGGTGAAGCACAGAAGAGCCATAAACAATTCGAATACCTGAAAGCCGCGCATCGCTACGATGAACTGTTGGCAACATTTCCCAACGATCCGGATAACGCCAGATACCTGTTCCTTCTAGGTGAGGTTTATACCGAAGCCGGGGAGCATGCTCGAGCGGTCGCGGCTTATCAGCGTGTAGTGCGCGAGTACGGCGACAACGAGAACGCTTCCGAGGCGGGGTATGCGGCGATTCTCGGGCTCGCTAATCTGGCGAATACGGCTCCCGCCGAAGAACTCGAGCTCTGGCAGCGACTCAAGATCGATGCGCAGATCGAATTTGCGCTGCTTTTCCCGGAAGACAAACGCGCACCTGCCACACAGACTGCTGCAGCCGATGGCCTCTTCAAGTTGGCCGAATACACCTCCGCGGTAGACCTGACGCGGAACTTGCTCATTCGGTGGCCTGACGTTGACAGCGCCCTCGAGAAAACCGCCCTGCTGATTCTAGGTCATGGTGGGTTTGAGCTTGCAGACTTCGTTGCTGCTGAAGCGGCGTACAAAGAGCTGACCGTTTTCAATCTCACCGCGGATGAGCTGAAAAAGGTTCAAGAGCGTTTACTTGCTTCGGTTTACAAACAGGGCGAAGCAAGTGAAGCCGTTGGTTCCGTAGATGAGGCGGTTTTCCACTATCTGAGATTGCGGGATCTCGATCCGAGTGCGGAGCTTGCCATTCAAGGTCACTACGATGCGGTGGCTGCCATCGAACAATCGGGCCGTGTTGCCGAAGCAGCCGAGCTTCTGGAGGAGTTTCGCGTCCGCTATCCCGACCACGAACTCGGGCGCGATTCAACCAGACGACTTGCCGATCTGTATGAACGTTCCGGGAATTGGAAGCTGGCGGCATCCGAGTACCTGAAACTCTCGAGGCATGCCGAAGAAAACGACGTGCGTCGACAGTCTCTTTACAGAGCTGCCGAACTTTATCTGAAGCTCGACGATACGGCTAATGCAATCAGCTATTTCCGCGACTACGCCCACACCTACATGATCCCGATGGATCTGCGCATGGAGGCCATGGATCACATGGATGCGCTGTATCAGAGAACCGGAGAACACGACAAACGGCGCTTCTGGTTGAAAAAGAAAATTGCGCTGCACCAGAGCATGGGTCGCAATGCAAATCAGCGCGCCACCTTTCTCGCAGCTTCTGCCCAGTTCGTATTTGCGAACGATGAGCGTGAGCGGTTCGACGGGGTGCATCTGACCCGTCCGCTGAAAAAGAGCTTGAAGCGGAAACAATCTGCGCTGAAACGCACCTTGAAAGCATTCGAAAAAGTGGCCGAGTACCAGGTGGAAGAGTTCTCCACCGCGGCTACCTTCCATATCGCCGATCTCTATTCGGCCCTTGGGCGGGAGATCTTGAAATCGGATCGACCACAAGACCTCAACGAGTTGGAGCTTTCGCAATACGAAATATTGCTCGAGGAACAGGCGTTTCCGTTCGAGGAACAAGCCATCGGTATACATGAAATCAACATGCGGCGCAGTTGGGATGGAACGTACGACGATTGGGTGAAGAAAAGTTTCGCCGAGCTTAGACGATTGATGCCGTCCCGCTTCGACAAACAGGAGGTGCAGATCGCATATGTTGAAGTTATCCACTAGCGACCTTCGTCGTTATGCCAGTTGTGCGTTTGCCCTCTTGTTTGGTGTGCTGCAGGCGTGCACCACGACGGGTCCGGAAGGTATGCCACCCGCCGGTGTGCAGGTTCAAGCCAGGTCGGAAACCATATCTTCCTGGTTGCCCGGGCCTTCTGAGCCCGGGGCGCGGTCTCCCACGGTGACTCGCCGGGATCTGGTTGCCTTTGAGGATGCGTTGACTGCAATTCGGGAAGGGCGCGCCCAGGCAGCAGAAGTGTTGCTCCGGCAGATTACCGCGGAGCAGCCGGGACTTGCCGGTCCATGGGTGAATCTGGGTCAGGTGTACGTATCGCAGGAACGATATGAGGATGCCCGCCTCGCCTTCAAGAACGCCATCGTGGCGAATCCGCGCAGTTGCCACGCATACAACCAGCTCGGCGTGCTGGCGCGGCAGTTGGGCGACTTCCGTGGTGCGGAAGAACTCTATCAGGCCTGTCTGAAACAGATGCCCGAATTCAAGGATGCCTATCTGAACCTGGGGATTCTTTACGAGCTGTATCTCGGCCGGTTGCCGGAGGCATTGGCCGCTTATCGGCGCTATCAATCATTGTCGAGTGAACCCGATCGCAAGGTTCTGGGGTGGGTAATGGATCTGGAACGGAGGCTCGGCGTCTGATGGGAGGATACTCGAGGGAACGAAAAACGCCGTGGCTACGAAGAAGTATGTGGCTGCGAAATAGCCTGTGGTTGCTCCTTGTTGCAGCCGTATCCAGCCATGCCGCCGACGCCGCGGAGGAGGCGGAGGCGATCCAGAAAGCCCTTCAGAAGGTGATGGTCGAGAGTGCCGGGGAAGTGAGAATGCCCGCAGGGGTGATACAACTTGATGAAACCGTGATCTCCGGCAACCAAGAGTTGCCCAAAGTCCTGTACATCTTGCCATGGCGGCAGCCCGGCGGGCTGCCAGACATC
>JAPUJX010000059.1 GCA_027295975.1 Gammaproteobacteria bacterium | reverse complement strand
GTTACTGAACGCAATCGGGCTGGACAAACCTCGCCGGTAGAGACCTTGCTGGGTCCAGATGATCTCCGCCGATTGTTTGTCTATCGCGATGATGGCATCGGTGTCATCAACCACGTAGATCTGCCCATATCCTTCACCCATATCCAGGTAACTCGAAAGTTTCATTTCCCACAACATGGTGCCGTCGCTTCTTCGCAGTGCTTTCACCCGCCCCTGATAGGCTGCGGCAAACAGAACAGGACCGCTGATCAACGGAGAACTATCGACGTCCACCATGCGGTCGAGTTCAGAGCGCCCTTCCGGCAGCATCACCAGATGTTCCCAGACGGGCTCTCCGTTGTCTGCCCGTAACGCAACCACTTTGCCGTTCGCATATCCGGCATAAACCACACCCCCATTGAACGTCGGCGCGCTCGTCCCGCGCAGGGTCAGAATCGGTACCTGATTATCGAAGCTCCAGCGGATCTCTCCGGACCGTTCCTCCAACGCCAACAGCCGGCCGTCTATGGTCTGGGTAAAGATCAAACCATCCCCGGCGGTAGGCCGTGATAACACTTCGCTGCCAACGTTTGCGGTCCAGGCCACCGTTCCGTCGGCAGCCGAGATAGCCAACACCTCTCCAGCGGTCGTGCCGATGAATACGTAACCCGCGCCGGCACCCACGCCGCCGCTGACAAAACTCCTGTCCGTGCGGTCGTAAAAATTGAGACCGGAAAAGAATCCTTTTTCCAGGGATGCGAACTGATTACGCCAGACTTTTTTGCCGGAAAACCGATCCAGAGCTTCTATCAGCCCGTATCCATCGGCGACATATATCCGATCCGCCAGCACCATTGGGCTCAACTTCAGGTACTTACTACCCAAACCCTCGCCAATCTTCGCCTTCCAATTGCGTTCGATGTCAACTTCCTCATCGAACTTCACCAGCGGCGCCGGCTCCAGAGGATCTTCGTCGTCAGGATCATCGATGAAGGGCAGCCAGGAAAACCAGCTACAACCGGAAACCAGCACCAGACCTGCAAATATAGCCAGATAATTACGCATCATCTTACCCTCGCCGTGTCCGCGGCCTTCATGTCGAGCATGGGCCGCACTTCACCCTCACTCAACTCAACGAGGGCAGCGCTGTAGGCTTCGTGCGCGAGTTCCGTCTCACCGCGAGTCACGTGAATGTCTCCCTTCAGTTCTGCCACATGGGAGCGGAAACCTTCCCCACGGATGGTTCCGAGTACCGCCAGTGCCTCATCGGACCGATCGACCTGCTGAAGCACCCTGGCAAGGCGCAAGCGAGCCAGGTCCGCAAGCTTCGCATCGGGCGCCACTTCCACCGCCCGCGCGAGCAATGCTTCGGTCGCTTCGAAATCCGCGTCCTCGGCCGCCGAGTGGGCACGATATAAGAGCGTGAAAACCTGGTAGGAGGTTTCAGGGATCTGTTCGTCTATCGACGTTGCCAACTGCACCCTCGCGTCACCTTCGCTGGCTAGAAAATCCTCATAAAGCGTCGAGGCGGTTTCAATTTGATCCGTGCGGTAATCTTCATACCAATCCCAACCGAACCACCCGCTGATAGCCAGGACCGAAGCCACCATCAACCAAGTGCCATTTTCGTCCCACCACGCCTTGAGTTTGGCAAGCTGTTCTTCGTCTGTCAGATAATCTGACACCGTGCCTCCTTACGTGCCGTCGCCAAGTTTCATGACTCTGGCTGTTTTTGCAAAAGCTCAATGAGTGCCTCGGGGGAAAGCGACTGTTGTGCCCTTTCTTCGCGGAGAAACTTCACCGATATCCGGCCTTCTTGCATTTCCTCTTCGCTGATCAGTATCGCCCAGGCTGCGCCACTGAGGTCGGCCCGTTTCAACTGACTCTTCAATTTGCCACCACCGGCGTGGCTGCGGATTCTGAGCCCAGGCAACCCGATACGCAATTGCTCCGCAACGCGCATCGCATCGCCCGCAAGCGCCTCCTTCAATACACAGACATATACGTCCGCCGAGGCTGCAAAGTTGGGTTCAGGCTGATTTTTCCCCTGCCGCTGCGGCGTTTCGTGCACTTCCTGGTGGAGCAAAACAACCCGATCCAGCCCCAAGGCGAAACCGGCGGCCGGGGTAGGACGGCCCCCCAGACGCTCGACCAACCCGTCGTAACGACCACCTGCACACACGGTTCCCTGCGCGCCCAGGGAACGGGTGGTCCATTCGAATACGGTATCGGTGTAGTAGTCGAGACCTCGAACCAGACCGGGGTTTTCCCGGTAAGGTACTCCGATTTCCGTCAGCCACTCCTTCAAATCGTCATAGTGGGCTTTGCCTTCGGGGTCGACAAAGTCGGGTAATTTCGGTGCGTCCCTCAACAGCACTTGAGTGGCAGGATCTTTACTGTCCAGTATTCGCATCGGGTTTTTGACCAGCCGCCGCTGGCTCGCCTCATCGAGTTCATTCTTGAGCGGGGTCAAGTAGGCGATGAGGGCATCTCGATAAATCCCACGAGCGGTCCCGCTGCCCAGCGTGTTGATTTCCAGTTCCACCTGTTCTTCGACTCCGAGAGCGCGCCAAAAATCCCGGCCCAGCAGAATCAATTCCACATCCACATCCGGGCCGCGAAAGCCGAAAGCCTCGGCTCCGATCTGGTAGAACTGACGGTAGCGGCCTCGCTGAGGACGTTCATAACGAAACATCGGGCCGCTGTAGAACACCCGTTGAGTCTGGTTGAACAGCAGGCCGTGTTGCAGCAAGGCCCGCACACAACCAGCCGTACCTTCCGGGCGCAACGTCAGGCCCTCCCCATCCCGGTCAGCGAGGTTGTACATTTCCCGCTCAACGATGTCGGTTGCTTCTCCAACCCCACGGCTGAAAAGCTCCGTGGCTTCGAGCAACGGCAAATGAACTTCTTCGTATGCGTGGCTCAGAAGCACCTGGAGCAGTCGGGTTTCCACATAACGCCAACGCCGGGCTTCCTCCGGGAGCACGTCCCGCATGCCTCGAACCGCCCGGACCATGTTATTGACCCAACACCAGATTGGCGACGTTGTTGCGCGTATGTGGTCCCAGTACCACGGGTTCTCCGTTGAACGCCATACGCACACCTGGCGCATAGCCGAGGAGAATTCTAAATGGACCGCTACCAACAAGTTCCAGAGTTTGACCGGACCGGCTGAGTTCACTGTACAAATTCTCGCCGCTGGTCGACAACACCTCCACCCAACATTCGTCAGAGAAAGCGAACCACAAGTGATCGTTGCCCTGGGCACTGATACGCCGTACCGAAGCGCCGAGGGGTAATACCGATAAATCGGCCGCAGTTTCCGGGCTGCGGGTTTCGGTTCCTGCCCGAACCCCACCGTTTTGGGCACCCGCCAGGGGTTCTGGCAAGGGTGTTTGTTCGTTGTTTTCCCGATTCCCGGCCACCTGCTCCGCAGCCCCCGTTGGAGCTACGATTATCGCTTGCTCCGCCGGTTTCATATCATCGGTTTGGAAAAAAGCGGTCATGGACCACAGCAGAACTAAACCCAACAGCAGGAGAATGACGACCGCACTGCCACCGAGAACCCACTGCGGATGCTCGCGAATAAATTCTCGCGTGGAGTTGCGGGAAATTTCCTCCCCGGCGGAATCATCGTCGTCATGCGCCGCAAACTGGGCGACGAATGGGTCCGGGTCGAGTTCCAACAACCTGGCGTAAGCGCGAATATATCCCCGGGTAAAAACGGCTGCCGGTAAATTCTCGTAGTCGTTGGCCTCAATCGCCTCAACCACGTGCTGAGATAAATTCAGCGCTTCGGCAATTTCCCGGCAGGTAATACCCAGTGAGTCGCGGGCAGCACCCAATGCAACTCCCGGGCCTTCCATTATTTCGCTCATAGGGCTGTCGCTGTGTGAGGGTTCACTGGGGAACTTCACATCGTTGAGCCTCCTCAGAACCGGGATACAGGTTCTTGAGCGCCAGGGTATAACTCGCGACCTGATCGGCTTCGCCGAATTCACGGCCAAGCTTGATACCAAGACACAGGCTGCGTGGGTTTTGCCGAGCCAGGCTTCGGAAGCCTTCGTAATAGTTCCGTGCGGAATCGAAGTTTCCTTCCGAATAAGCGATGTCGGCCATCTCCAGGTTGCTTCGGGGTTGCCCGAAGTTGAGTCTCAGCGCCCGTGAAAAAGCTGCCTTTGCCGCGCTTTCCGTGCCAACTTTGAGTTCCGTCAGACCGAGGTTCTCATAGGCTTGCGCACGCAGTCGATATTCGGAGTTCTTAACGAGCCTGCGCAACGGAACCAACGCCTCCCGGTAGCGCCCCTGACCGTAGAGAAACGT
>JAPUJX010000589.1 GCA_027295975.1 Gammaproteobacteria bacterium | reverse complement strand
TTCCCCGGGCCGGATCAGACCGTCTTCGAGCAGAGCACGATAATCTGTCAGCGCCTGCCCGTTCGGCCGGGAAGCACGCCAGACGATCCTGGAGCAGTCTCGAGAGAAGAACGCACCGCCATCATAACCGGGTGTGTCGGTGAGACGTTTGACGTTTGCACCGTCGGCATCCATTCGATAGAGATCCAGATCGCCATCCCGGGTCGAGGTAAAAACGATCGAACCGTCATTTGCGCAAATAGTCGCCTCTGCATCGTAGGCGTCGGTGTCCGTCAGCGGCACCAGGTCGGAACCATCCGGCGCGGCGCTGTAAATCTGATAAGTATCGTAGATCGGCCAGACATAACCGCGCGAGCGATCGGGTGGCGCCGGGCACCGAGGGCTCGCGGCATGAGTCGAGGAGAACACTAGGCGATCGCCGTCGGCGGTGAAATATCCGCAGGTAGTCCGCCCCCGGCCGGTTGAGACCATGGCGAGAGCCAGCGGATCGCTCAACGGCATTCGATATATCTGGTCGCAGTCATAGGGCGCCCGGTTGGACTGGAAAACGAGTTCGCTGCCATCCGGCGACCAGTAGGCTTCGGCATTTTCGCCTCCGTGGGTGAGTTGCCGAACATCAGCCAGACGGTTTTCACGCGCGTCATGCACCGCACCCGCGTTTGCAGCGACGGAAAAAAGAAGCGCCGGGAGGATCACAAAAGCATTAATGACGTCGGCCAAAGATGAGGATGTCCGCGGCAGCGACTATCGCGAACAAAACCAGCAACAACAGAAACCGTGGATCGCTCAAATACAACTGGGTTTCCACCGGATACGCGATGGTTTTGTCGAGGGCGGCTATCTTGAATTCGTGTTTGCCCTGAAAGATCGGATTCAAGGCAATTTCCAGCATATCCCGCCGACTCCGATATCGCATCAACGCAGCCGTCGTCCAACTCTCAGCCCCTTCGATGCCGACTATATCCATCGAATCAAAAACAGCGTTGCCCGCGAATATCGGGTGTGATGCGCGCTTGAGAAGTTCCGGGTACATGTGTTCCATGTACCGACCCATCATCTGACCCGACGACTCACCGGCCGGAACACCGGCAACCGGACGCGGGGTATCTGCCATGTCGATCACATTCACCATCAGAAACTGCCGACCCGTATCCTCTTCCATGAACCGGCGCAGCCTTTCGATTTGTCCCGGCGGGCGACCACTGCGCTCCATCTGGGTGACGAATGCGGTAATTTCCTCCTGGGACAACGGGCCACTCAGATTCGTATACCAGAAGGTAAACAGCAGATACAACAACATGGGAATCAACCACAGCAGCTTACGACCACTCATCACTCACCCCGCCAGAATTTGCGAATTCGAAGTGTGAAGCCTGATAATTTTCCTGTCATGAATTTTTACCGATTCCCTCGGTCCCGCGGGCGATCAGCCCGCCATTTCCGCGGCCGCCGCGGTACGACGACGCAACCACAACGCAACGATTACCGCCACCATGATGAGCCATATCGAAACCATGTGCCCGGTAAAATGGTCATACGAACCAACCAGACCATCGTAGGGGTTGATGACAGATCGAACCGACAATCCTTTCACCACGTGAACGACCATGACAAACCCCGCATGGATACCGACACACCAGAAGAGGTTCCCACGGACGCGAACCCAGTTGAGGGCAAGCCCCAGCAGGAACAGGGCAACAAAAGAATCCCAATATTCGGCCGGACCGGCCAGTGCCGCGAACGCCGTCCACAGGTACCCGAATCCGCTGAACCAGCCTGCTTCGGCAACGGAAAAACCGTTGGGCACGTCGAGAAAATGCACCAGCGCGTACAACAGGCTGGTCGATACCGCAGCGCCAAAAATATGCAGCCAGTTGCGCAGCAACGAGAACACCAACCCCCGGAATATCAGCTCCTCGACAAATCCGACAACCAGTCCAGCCACCGCCCCGCCTAACACAAGGGCGGCAGTATATCCCGGTGAAATCGAGACACGAGGATCGAGAACTCGTAGTTCCAGCGCGAAAATCAACATCGCAACAGGCAGCACGACAGCCGTCCCGAGGAGCGCGCCGCGCCATATCGACGCAATGCTCCAGGGTGCCAACCCCACGGCCTCGAGACCAGTCTCGAGGTAACGAATCGCCGGCCACAGGAGCACGACGGAAGCCAGAACGATGCTGCGCGAAAGCACCTTCTCGTAACCGTAGTTCATCCCCAGGGCGACATCGAGCAGATGAATCGGGTAGGCGAGCAGGGAACCCGCAAACAGGGTCGCGGCGAAGTAGCCGAGAAGGATGACAGACGGATGCACGAAAAAGTCTCTACTCAAACGAACAGGATACCGTCTAACGGCTTTCGATAACCATATGCTTCCCGCAATGGGGCTGTTTTATTCGCAATTTCATTACCCGTCAGTCCCCGACAAACGTGACGTACTCATGGAGCATTTTTCGGCGAATATCCGGCACCCTTACATCGGTCGCCGGATAGCCGACGACAAGCAGCAGAAACGGTTTTTCGCGTTTCGGGCGATCAAGCAACTCGTTGAGAAAACCCATCGGGCTCGGCGTGTGGGTCAGAAGAACGAGGCCTGCTCGATGGAGAGCCGTGATGAGTATCCCTGTCGCGAGGCCCGTGGATTCCGCAGGATAATAGTGTTTTACCTTGCGCCCGTCGGGTAAAACCCCGGTTTTCTGCATGAACACCGCAATGAGGTAAGGGGCGATCTCGAGAAACGGTTTGCGGGTATCGGTGCCCAGTGGTTCGAGAGCCGCTAACCACTCTGCCGACGCCCGGTGCTCGTAGAAATCCTTCTCCTCCTCTTCCGCCGCCACGCGTATCCGTTTTTTCATATCAGCGTCGCTGATCACCACAAAATGCCAGGGCTGCAGATTTGCGCCGCTCGGCGCGCTGCCTGCTGCCCGCAGCGCGGATTCGATGATGTCCCGTGGCACCGCTCTTTCGGAGAAATCGCGCACCGTCCGGCGTCGTTGGACATCACTTTGAAACTCGCTGAGCCGGCTTCTCATCTCTTCGATGGAGAATTCCCGGTAGCCGGTTAGTGGAACGCTTGGATGGTGTTTCACGAGGGACTCGAAATCAGCAGTTCAAGCCAGTTAGCACCAAACGCCAGTGGCAAGCAACCAGCTCGAAACCAGCCTGAACTCGATAATCAGAAAGCTCTTTTCGCTCACGGCATTCGTTCTGGAGGTAATATGCTCGACTACCGAACGAGCTGATGGAACTAACCCATGCCCGAAGATGAACTCAAGCATACCCGTGACGAGGTGCGTTGCGAAGCTGCGGTGCAAACCCTCAAAGATGTGCTGTGGCGTTTCGAAGAGACCAACGAAGGCACCTATACGATGTACGACCTGATTGGCTACCTGGTCGAAGATTTAGTCCGGGAAGGATGTTGTGCGGCTTGTATCAACGAAACGCTGACGGCATCGTTCAAGGAGGTTGGTGCAGACCCTCAAGAACATCGCCAGGATGGGGATGCGGTTTTTCACTGAAGCCAGACAATCCGAACGCTCCGTCATTCTGCCCGGTTTCGTCTACAACCCATTTGTATTTAACGGCGGACCTCCATTTTACCGCGTTTTGCACTGACTAAATAAGCCTGTTCGGCCAAGTTCATTTCGCCCACAATCCGACGCCCCCTCTACTCCACCTATGAGGCACCTATGGCCCGACGGTCGCTGACGCGGACGCAATCCTCGAAACTGCTCAAGACCCTGCTGAACAATCCGCAATTACCCACCTTCGTCAAGCGCCTGGAAGCGCCGACCCTGCACAAACTCATCAACTGCATTGGCCTGGATGACGCCGGTCCGTTGATCGAGTATACGACCGACCGCCAGCTTCGCTTGATCCTCGATGATTCGCTGTGGTCCAGTCTCGCTCCGGGACAACCGGAAATACACCGTCCCGAACAGTTCATTCGATGGCTTTACGTTTTATACGAACAAGGCGAGGAATTCCTCGCGCAGCGCCTGATCGGCCTTGGCCTGGACTACGTGGTACTCAATTTTGCCCAACTCATAACCGTCGACGATTCCGATGCGATCCTCGCCGAGGACTATGAGGTCCTCCAACGATATGCGGGGCCCACCGCCTACGCGGAGGATTTCAATGGCCGCTTTGTCACGGCGTTAGACTATGAACAATGGGATATCACGCGCGCGGCGCTCTCGGCATTACAAACTAAGCAACCGGAATTCCTGACCCTCGTCCTGTCCCGCTGCTGTCACCCTTCGGTTTCCTATCTCATGCACGACACTACCGGGGAGCGGCGCGATGCCAAGGAAAAGCTCGGTTATGTTACTCCCGAAAGCGCAAATGCCTTTTTGAAACTCACGAACCTTGCGAGTCTCGCCAGCCTGATCGACGGTGAAAACCACGATCCTGTCAGCGCCCGGTATTTTTCTCAATTAGGGGTCGCGGCGGAAGAAGACGAACCTGATGGTCCCGAGGCGGATGACAATTCGGGTCAACCCGAAGAAGCTGAACAAACAGCAGGTCCAGACGACAACAAGTTGCGGGAACTCGAGCAGATGCTGGTTGATGCGGAAATCGTCAGCGACGAATTTTCGGGACTCCTCCTGCCTGCACCCGAATACGACGACGTGCTGCCGGTCAAAATGGCGCTGGATGGACTACAGAAAATCGAGCCGGAACTTTTTAGCCTGCGCCTGAGGGAACTGGTGTATCTCTCCAATGTGCTCATCTCCGGGACAAGCCTCGACGGCAAACGATTCGATGAGATCGAAGCGGCCCACGCCGTGCTCGCGTCCTGCAACCTCGGCATGTCTTACCTTGGCCAGCAACCCGGTGACGACGAAGCGGTCCGCGACGGCCTCGTACGGCTGTTTCGAATCGGCTGGCAAATCCTCCAACAAATTCCCCTGCATGCAGCGGACAAGCTGGTGACGAGCCTTCGTTCGCAAAAGGTCACGAAACGACTTCTCAACCGGAGATGGATTCTCTCGGAGGTCGACGCAACCCTGGACGAACTCATCGAGCAGGTGGGCAACGCACGTTTCACCGAGGCAAAAAATTCCCTCTTTTTCATCTCCCTGGTCATTGAACAGGAAACCTGCGATGTATTACAGGCGCTGATCGACGACTATCCCCGATATCCCTTCGATGAGACCATACGCCACGTGGAATCGATGGCGGATATTTCCAACATCAACCGCTACCTGACCACGCTTTGCGACCACGCAAAACCCTGATTGGGATGACCAACCGTGGTTGTCACCTCAGTTGGTCGATTATCGCCCATCGGATTCGCCGGTGGCTGTGGAAACACCACCGAGACCAGGGACACATCACCGGAAACCGCCGTCAAGCCGGAAATGACCCAGCCCGTAACAACCGCTCCGGTAGCCGCGACCGAGTACGGAAAAATCCGCGGCGCCGTGGAAGACGATATTCTGGTATTCAAGGGGATTCGCTACGGTGCCGATACCGCAACCACCCGGTTCATGCCACCCGAGCGCCCCGTGGCGTGGACGGATGTCAAAGATACCCTGAGCTACGGTAACTCCACACGCCAGAGAAGCGGCGCCAGCAGTATAGTGAAACACCCGAGACGAGAAAGATCGGCTTCCGTATTTAACCTCCCGGTCGTAGTCAATCGCGCCAACATCCGACGCGCGCCGGGAGTTGCTTATCGGTACTTGTCGTTCAACCCCTGCCCTGCCGTGATCATCGGGAGTATTTTCTCGAGGCGCCGTGCTTTCGTGGCGTCACGTTTGGCATCGGCGATGTACTGGGCATATTCCCGCTGGATGCCACGGCCCATAACCGCGAAGGCTGCTTTCGCTTTCTTGTCCTTCACCAGCGCGGCGCTGAGATCCGGCGGTACCAGCACAGGCTTGTTACGGTCTGCTTTGATCTCGCGTCCCGCGGCTGCATGGGTAATCGCCTCGTTCACATAGGCAGTTACGTCCCGAGGCTCGATATCCGCTTTTGAATTGAAACGCCACTGGCGTTGCGCCTTGGTACGACCACTCTGGGCATTGATCAATGCCCGGCCCTTGTCTTTCAGTAACGCGCCTTGAAAGAACCACAAGCCAAAATACGACTTGAACGCACCCAGCCCGACCACATTCCTGCCACCGAAGGTATAACAGGGTGCGCCCCACTTCGTCGTTTCTTCAAGATCTGTGACACGTAATATCCTGCGTAACACGCGCAGTTCTTCCTGCCAGTATTCAGCGGCTTCGATGTACTGATCTACCGATTTGCAACGTTTCCGTGACATGACTGTATCCACCGCTAACGAATATACTCTTTTCGGGAAATAGAAAGAAATCGTCGGTCACGGGAGAGAATTGGCGTGAGCTACTTCGTCCAAGAGCCGATAAAAAATTGATGGCAAAAAAAACGCTTCGACGGGCATCGCTCCTCATCCTGAACGCCAGCATCCTGTATTTCATTACATTGATCATCGCGCTGATCGTCACCGGCGGCTACCAGTTCGAACTGTCTGGCATGACCTTCTCCTCCAACCGAATCGATCCCCTGGTGTCTGGCCTGATGGTCGCGGGCGCCATACGGCTGGCACTACATCTGGGACCTGGCAACTCGGCTCTGCTGTTCGCCTCCTGCTTCCTGGCAATCGGACTGGCGGAGGTATGCGTTCGCGTTCTGTCTCCAGCCATGGCGGCTCCCGGACTCGTGCAAATTCACCAACCTTCGGACGTATACGGTTTTGAATTGGTACCTGGAAGCGTCGGTCACGGCGTGTCCGGGGAATACATTTCCATCAATCCCCAGGGGGCGCGTGATGCTCCATTCGACGACAAACGAAGCGGAACACGCATCGTTGCGGTGGGCGATTCTTTTACCTTCGGTATTGGAGTAGAACTCGAAGACAGCTACGTCAAGCAACTCGAATCGAATCTGCGTGTTGCCAACCGGAACGTGGAAGTGTTGAACCTGGGTGTTGCCTCGTACAACTTCTGGCACTATCTCGAAGTTCTCGACAACCGGGTGGCCGAACTTCAGCCCGACCTGGTTGTCATCGGATTTTACCTGGACGATCTGAGCGCCCCGGTGCGGCCATCCACCGTGACTGCCCACAACCCCTTTGAACAGCGCGCTGCCGGCGACTTCAACGCATCTCGGTTATGGAACCTCATCCGCAACCTGTGGACCCGATTCGAGGCCCGATACCGCTACCGGCGAGGATACGAATATCTTGCGGGAATCGAACAACGCAAAAACTACATCGGCGGACAGAACCCCGATCACATTTTCTACCGGTTGCAAACGGGGTCGATGGACCCAGCCGTTTACCGAGCCTTCAGCAGGGCGGTCGACAGGCTGGCAGCGTGGTCGGTTCGAGAAGGTGTACCCGTGGTCGTGGTGTTCATCCCGGACGCTTCCCAGATTCGAGAACCACTTCGCCAGTCGGTCAACCGCACTGTCGCAGCCGAGATGGCGCGCGCCGGTATTCCGTTTGTCGATGCCACTCCCATTTTCGAAGCACAACCAGATGCCAGACCGCTGTACCTCTTTCCACTGGACGCACATACGAGTCCATCAGGTCACTTGCTCATTGCCCGGGTCCTGGCAGAAAACGCGACGGTCAGGAAACTAGTAGAGTAGGCTCAGCGTTCCGCCTGCGGACAATGCGCGATGTGCGCACGGAGGTCGTCATGAACTGGCAACAACTCGGGCCGGACCTGCCGGCCAGAGGTAACAGATTTACCACCATGTTGGGTCGGAACGTGTTCCGCGCAATGGGGTGGCGCATAGAGGGTGAATTTCCAAATCGGGCCCAACTGATTGTTGCGGTTGCCCCACACACTTCCAACTGGGACTTTCTTCTGGCCATGGCCATCGTGTCCGGACTCGGTCTGCACGCCTCTTATTTCGCAAAAAAGTCGTTGTTCAAATTGCCCCTGGGACCACTGATGGTTGCGCTGGGCGGCATCCCGGTTGATCGAAATTCATCCCAGGGTCTCGTTGCCCAGATGGTTGAACAATTCGAGAAGACG
>JAPUJX010000588.1 GCA_027295975.1 Gammaproteobacteria bacterium | reverse complement strand
ACCACCCGCACGAGCTAATGCCGTCGGCAGCCTGAGGGTCATGAATCACCTGCCGTTCAGTGCCCCATCACCCGCCGGGTGGCCGGACATCCAGAGCCATTGGGGTTCACCCAATTCGCTCAAACAGCGCATTGTATGGGGTATCGAGGTCGGTCGACGTGTTGGTAGTTCTGTCGATGTGCGAAACGCCAGTGACTGGCTTGTCGACCCAACTGCTTCGCGAACGTTGATGGCCAGCCTGAAACGAGCGGAAAGTCCGTCCCAGGCATTGGCTTTGCTGATCGCCTCACCCGACTTTCAATGGAGATAGGAAATTGCCGGGTATTCAATTTCTAGACAGGAACCGACTCATGATCAATCGTCGTCGTTTATTGGAGTTTGGTGTTACGGCGTCGTTGGCGTGGGGTGCTCGAAGTGCGTTCGCAAAAAATATCGGCTCGGATCCCCGCTTCGTACTGGTGATTTTACGGGGAGGGATGGATGGTCTGGCGGCAGTGCCCCCCTATGCAGACCCCTCCTATCGAAAGAGCCGCGGCGCGTTGGCGCTGCCACCACCCGGAAGCGCGTCGGGCATTAACGATCTCGATGGGTTTTTTGGCTTACATCCGAATTTTGTCACCCTCCACGCGCTTTTTGAGGCCGGTGAGTTGACGGTGGTTCAAGCCGTCGCCCCACCGTATCGCAACCGTTCGCACTTCGACGCTCAGGACGTTCTGGAAACCGGCATTCCCGCCCCGTCCGCGCTGACCGACGGTTGGCTGTACCGCGCGTTGGCGACGCTGCCTGGTGCGGTTCGAACCGATGAATATGCGATGGCAATTGGCGGAGCCGTGCCACGGGTATTGCGGGGCGCCAACCCCGTAGGCGCGTGGTCACCAGATCGGTTACCGGATCCAGATGACGATACGATGGCGCGCATCGTAGCGCTTTATGAACACGATGCGATATTGGGCCCAAGGTTGCGGACCATGATGAAGACGGAAAACATGATGGCCAGCCAGGTTAACCGGAGCAACCAGGGAAGCCGAAATAATTCACTGGCCGGTGTCGTCAAGGCGGCTGCGCAGTTTCTTTGCCATGAGTCGGGCCCGCGAGTGGCTGTACTGGAAAGTGGTGGATGGGATACCCACGCCCAACAGGGAGACCAGCAGGGACAGCTAGCCAACCGGTTTGCGAGCTTGGATGACCTTGTCGCTCAGTTCAGGGCCGAGCTCGGGGACACCTGGCGGCAAACGGTTCTGATCATGGTGACCGAGTTCGGTCGTACAGTTGCGATGAACGGCACTCGCGGCTCTGATCATGGTGTGGCGGGTGCCGCGTTCGTAATGGGTGGAGCCGTTGCTGGTGGTAAGGTATTTACGGATTGGCCGGGATTGAAGAGAGCGGCCCTTTATGAAGGCCGCGATCTCATGCCGACCATGGATGTCAGAGTGCTTTTCAAAACCGCGCTCGTCGATCATCTCGGAGCGGACGCTGCCGCGGTGGATGAATTTGTGTTTCCGTCGAGTGCCTTGACTGGATTGCAGGGCCTGACCAGGGTATAGAATACCCCATCAACGCGGAAAGGCTGTCTGGTGGAGCGGAACCAATTCTGCCGTCCCGGCGACGGAAGTGATTCGGCTTGCCGCAGGTAAACAATGAATCGTCCCATGACCATCGGAGTTCTGGCGGCAATTGCGCTGGCGGCCGCTTTCCTCGTTTATGCGACCGGTGGCAGGAGCGCTCGGCTCGACTATTCGCTCGATTACGTTTCCCGTGGGGACATCGAGAGCGTGGTCGTCACCACGGGGACCCTCGAAGCGCTCAATACGGTGATCGTGGGCTCCCAGCTATCCGGGCAGATTGCCGACCTCCATGCGGATTTCAACGACATAGTTGTGAAGAATCAGCTGATCGCACGCCTCGACCCGCGCACCTTCGAGGCGCGCGTCGAACAAAACGAGGCAAACGTAAAGGTTGCTCGAGCCACCATTTTGCAGCGCGAGGCGGATATCGTGCGCTGGCAGGCGACGCTGGCCCAGGCCCGGCGCGAACTGGGTCGCCGTGAGGCCCTGAAGGAGAAGGGTCATATCTCCGTTTCGGAGTTGGATCAAGACCATACCGCGGTTGAAACGGGCGATGCGCAACTCAGGATGGCTGAAGCGGCACTAGCCAATGCCGTAGCCGTGTTGGAGCAGCGCCGCGCTGCGCTCAGTCAGTCGCAACTCGACCTCGAGCGAACCTACATACGATCTCCGGTCTCCGGAACGGTGATCAACCGAACCATCGAGCAGGGCCAGACCGTTGCCGCGAGCATGCAGGCGCCGGAGTTATTCACGATTGCTCAGGATCTGCACGAGATGAAGGTTGAAGCCAGTGTCGACGAGGCGGATATCGGACGGGTCAAAGAGGGCATGAAGTGTCGTTTTTCAGTGGACGCGTATCCCGACAGGGAATTTCGAGGACGTATTCGGCAGATCCGCAAGGCCCCCGACGTGGTGCAGAACGTCGTGACCTACCGGGTCATCATCACGGCCAACAACGACGATCTAGCGCTGCTTCCCGGTATGACGGCGAATGTGGAAATCGTCCTGGGCAGCAAGCAGAACGTGCTGCAGGTTGCCAATGCCGCATTGCGTTTTGTCCCCAAAAACGTTACATCCTCCAATGTATCGGCAAGCCAGGGGGCAGATCCACCCGGCACGCAGCGACGAGGGCGCCCGCTTGCCATGTTCGAGGGGCTCAAGGAATCCATGGATCTGACTCGCGACCAGGAACGCAGGATTGATGATTTATCCGCCGGGATGCGAACAAAAATGCAGGTGCAAGCTCCCGGGGGCGACCACGAGTCGATGCGCGAATCTTTCCGCCAGTTCAGGCAGAACTTGAACTCGAAACTGCGCGCCATTCTGACTCCTGAGCAGCGTGAAAAGTTCGATGAGATGATGGCGAATCGGACCCCGGGGAGAGAGTTGTCGCGTCCGGCGACGGTGTATATGTTGGAGGACGACCAACCGGTCCTGGTGTCTGTGCGCGTCGGTCTCGCGGACGAACGGGCTACGGAAGTTGTCGGCGGTTTGAAGGAAGGTGACGCGATCATTGTGCGGGTCACGCGCAAACAAGGATGATGACCGGCGAACTCGTAGAATTTGAACGCGTGGGCAAAATGTACCACGTCGGCGATAGTGAAGTTCATGCCCTCGAAGAGGTGTCGTTGTCCCTTGAAGTTGGCGACTTCGTGTCGGTAATCGGTCCGTCTGGTTCGGGAAAATCAACGTTCATGAACTTGTGCGGGTGTCTGGATACCCCGACCCGGGGTCGAGTGATTATCGATGGTGTCGATGTAGCCGGCATGACCGATGACGCACTTGCAGAACTCAGAAACCAGAAACTCGGTTTTGTGTTTCAGCAATTTAACCTGCTGCCGAGAACCACCTCGCTCGACAACGTTGCTCTGCCGCTTCTTTACGCTGGGGTGAAACGAAAGGAACGTCATCGGAAAGCCAGGCAGGTAATGGCGCTTGTGGGCCTGAGTGACCGGATGGAACACCATCCTTCCCAGTTGTCGGGGGGTCAACAACAACGTGTGGCGATAGCCCGGGCACTGGTGAATGATCCCGTTTTACTATTGGCGGACGAACCGACCGGTGCGCTGGATACGCGAACGGGTGCGGAAATAATGGCGTTGTTCCAACAACTCAACAACCGGGGCATCAGCATTGTTCTGGTTACCCATGAGCAGGACATCGCCGCGGCGGCTAGGCGTCGATTGACGTTTCGCGATGGCAGGGTGATCGAAGACAGAACCATCGAACAACTGCGTTTCGGGCAACCCGATGCCCGGGAGAGAAACGCATGAATATTCTCGAATCGATGCTGGTGGCGATCGTGGCTCTGCGCACCAACCTCATGCGTAGCCTTCTAACCATGCTGGGCATCATCATCGGCGTTGCCGCGGTGATTACGATGGTTGCCATGGGTTCGGGTGCTCAGCAAGAGGTGGATCAACAGATTGCCGCCCTCGGTACCAACCTGTTGATGGTGACCCCCGGTTATTCCAGGAACCACGGCGCGCGGATGGCGGCGGGAACCAGGCTGCGTCTAACCGAGGACGACGCTCGAATGTTGAAAGAACAGATACCCGAGATCGTCGCCGCGGCGCCAACGATGCGGGGGAGCGTGCAGGTCGTGGTCGGCAATACCAATTGGTCCACTACCGTGCAGGGTATCGACAACGACTACATAGTTGCCCGTAACTGGGTTGTAACGGAAGGCCGGGTATTCGAACCGAGAGAAGTTCGCTCCGGCGCCAAAGTTGTATTGTTGGGTCGTACCGTCGCCGAGGAACTTTTTGGGGAGGCCCGGGTGGTCGGGCAGTCGGTTCGTTTGAACAACGTACCGTTTCGAGTTACCGGCGTGTTGGGTCCCAAGGGGCAGACAATGAGCGGCCAGGATCAGGACGACGTGGTGATGGTCCCTCTGGCTACCGCGCGCGGGCGATTAATTGGCCACAGCCGGGCGGTTGCCAAAGCCGTACACGTCATCATGGTGAGCGTGGCGGACGCTGAAATGATGGATGATGTACATCAGCAGATAACCCAACTGCTGCGGCAACGCCATCGCATTCGCGATGACGTCGAAAACTCCTTCCGGATTCGCAACATGTCGGAGATGGTGGAAACGCGGGCTGAAACCTCGCGGGTGTTCAACATGCTGCTGGCGGCGGTTGCGAGCGTTTCTCTCGTTGTCGGCGGCATTGGCATCATGAACATCATGTTGGTATCGGTAACCGAGCGAACCCGGGAAATTGGTCTGCGCCGGGCGGTGGGAGCGAGGGCGCGGGACATTCTCACTCAGTTTCTCGTCGAGGCGGTAACACTGTGCACCCTTGGAGGCGCGGTGGGAGTCTTACTGGCTATCCTGATCGCATATGGGACGGCCGAAATCACCGGGTGGCCAGTTGCTCTGGAATGGCAGGTCGTCGTTCTGGCGGTGGTGTTTTCCGCGGCGATCGGGGTGTTTTTCGGTTTCTACCCGGCGAGAAAAGCGGCAAATCAAAACCCAATCGAGGCGCTGCGGTACGAATGACGTAGGTTGAGCGTAACCGAGTGACGGATTATGGCGGAGGCTACGTATGATAGTTGATCGTCATGCTCAACCGGGAGCAGGAAACAATGAAGTTCACGAAACTTTTGGCGACGGTGCTGCTTTTGCTGGCAGCAGCCAGCATTCTGGCCGCTCCGGCAAATCGTCCCTGTCGCGAAGACATACAGAAGCTATGTCCGGACACCGCTGGAGAACGGGGAGCGATAGGCGCATGTATTCGGGAGAA
>JAPUJX010000587.1 GCA_027295975.1 Gammaproteobacteria bacterium | reverse complement strand
TTCCCCTGGCTAACTTCTCCGGCACATACCAGTGTTCTCTCGTCGAGGAAATCCTCAAGGACGCGAGAATCCCCCTGGTGACTCAGTATTCGTCCGGGTTCGCCATCGCCTTCGGCCTCCAAAGCACGGAGGGCGATCTGGGGGACCAGGTTTTCATGGTACCGGAGGACCGATTGCAAGAGGCAAAAGACATCCTTTGCGCCAACGGGGTGCTCTGTGATATCTCCGAGCGGCTCCTTCGACGCTGCCTGACGGACATCGTGGAGCCTCTTCTCAAGAACCAGAAGCAGGATTTCGACCGCCTGATCCGTTTTGTGGCGGTCAACAACAAGGAAACTGTCCGTGCAGTCTTCCAATTCACCATCGCCGAGGAGGGAGGGGAGAAGCTTCTGGTGGATCTCTTTTTCATGATGGCGCAGGAAGGCTCGCCGGGCCTCAAGAAACTTGCCCGTGTCCTCAACGCAACGATGGACGATGATTTCGGCAAGCGGTTTCTCTCCGAGGCCAACGGTGGGGCCAAGACGACTCGACTCTCACTCCTCGACATCATCCCGGACCTGCCCGTCACCTCATGGCGTATCGAATCTCTGGCGGCCGCTCTCCGCGATGAGGACGAGGAGATTCGCGATGCTGGCAGCGAAGCTCTATTCGCCATGGCCGGCGTGGACTACGGATACGAACCCGATGCGGCGCCTGACAGGCGTGAAGCGGCCGTTCAGCAGATGCTGAGGGAATCCGGGTTCCATTGAACAGTCGGGGCCACCGATGAAACCCATCTCGATTGCGTTGATCGCGATTTTCTGTCTGTCAACGACGGTATTTCCGTTGGCGCCGGCGCGGGCCGACGATATCCGGGCGAAACTCCTGGCGTACATGGACTCGAGCGCAGGAGCGCGTAATTTCAGCGGATCGGTCATGGTCACGAAAGGTGATGAGGTCCTCCTCAGCAAGGGCTACGGCTTCGCGAACGTCGAACACGAGATCTCCAACACACCGGCCACGAAGTTTCGGCTGGGCTCGATCACGAAGCAGTTCACCGCCATGGCGGTCTTGATCCTCGAGGAGCGGAAAAAGCTGCGCGTCGAAGATCCGATTTCTGAACATCTCGAGGACACGCCCGAGACCTGGAAGGATGTGACGATTCACCACCTTCTCACCCACACTTCCGGCATCCATAGCTTCACCAACGACAAGGCGTATCGAGAGAATATGATGTTGCCCCAGTCCATCGATGAAATGATCGCCCGGTTCCGGGACGAACCGCTGGAGTTCGAGCCCGGCTCGAGGTTCAAGTACTGCAACTCGGGTTATTTCTTGCTGGGAGCAATCATCGAAAGGGCCTCGGGCGAGAGCTACGAGGCGTTCCTGAAGGCAGCGATCTTCACTCCCCTGGGCATGAAGGACAGTGGATATGATCATCCCAGAACGATTCTTCCCCGTCGCGCCTCGGGCTACCAGCGCGAGGGCGGAGAGTTGATCAACGCGCCCTATCTCGACATGTCTCAACCCTACGCGGCGGGGGCGCTGTACTCGACCGTCAAGGACCTGGTTCGGTGGGATCAGAAACTGCGGGCGGGCGAGCTCATCTCGGAGGAGTCCCACAAGAAGATGTTCACACCCTTCAAGAACGGCTACGCCTATGGCTGGAATATCCGTGAGCGCTTCGGTCACAAGCAGGTTGGCCACGGCGGCGGGATCAACGGCTTCAACACCAGCATAGCTCGCTTCCCGGACCAGGGCGTCTGTAGCGTAGTGTTGAGCAACATGATCCCCGGCCCGGCAGGCCAAATCGCAGGCGATCTGGCCGCGATCGCGCTGGGCGAGAGGGTGAAACCGCTCCGACCTCCCGAGAATCCCCGGTGATCGATCGCGTCACTTGCCAGACACCTCGCTCACATGGGCCAATATTAGATCGTTGTTAATATTTGAACCATGAAAAATAAAAAACATCTGAAAAGACGAACATCCAGAACGTCTAGGTAGGTAGAAGGAGAAGGGCGTTGTTGATCAAAGGGATTCCTAGCCCGGGTAGCCTTCCCCACATCTAAAACCCATAGAGCACCCCCGATGTGAGAGACCCAAAGCTACCCGGGCCACTTTTTGGCAACATCACTCCTGCTGCTTGAGGAACGCGAGCAGATCGGCCATGTCCTCCAGGGACAGGTCGTTCTCCACGCCCTCGGGCATGAGGGACAGGCCGGAGGAGCGAAGCTCCCTGATTTCCGCCCGCGTGAGGACCTCCTCCTCTCCGTCGCCGCGGCCAAGCACGACGACCTCGCTGGTTTCCCTCAGGATCAGGCCGTTGGTCACCCGGCCGTCCACGGTCACCAGAGCGTAATTGATCCACCTCGGGTCCACGGCCCGGTTGGGGTCGAGGATATCCGAGAGCAGTGTCTCGCGGGACTTGCTGTGGACGTCGGTGATGTCCGGTCCCACCTCGAAACCCTCCCCCCCGATTCGGTGGCAGGTGATGCACACCTTCTTGAAAGCTTCCCTTCCAGCCGAGGGATCTCCCGTCAGCCCGAGAGCCGGCTTGTATTTTTTCAGGACCTCGCGACGGTCAGGGGAGGTCTCCCCGAAGAGCTCCACCGCCAGCCTGTAACTCTCGACGCGGGCGGCCCCCGTCCTCTTCCGGGTGAGTTGCCAGCGCCGTTCAAGATCAACCAGGGCCTTGTTGATCTTGCCGTCCTTCATCTGCCGGAGAAGTGCCGTTGTGGTGTCGGTGCGGCGGTAAAGTAAATTGAGGGCTTCCTGGCGAACCGAGGGCCCAAGCTCGCTCCAGCGCTCGAACAGAATCGGCGCCGAACGGGGGTTGTTGCGGGTGCTCATGGCCTCGATGGTGGCGGACTGCACCTCGATGGGGTGGCGATTGCCGAGGAGTTTCTCGTAGACCTCGCCTGCCCGGTCAAAGGGCAGGTAACCCAGAAGGCGCGCGGCGGCCACCCGGGCCGGAACCGGGGCGCCGGAATCAGTCGCCAGCCGGGCAGCGCTTTCGAGTATTTTCCGGGCCCTTCCCGCCGATTCCCTCAGGGGTT
>JAPUJX010000586.1 GCA_027295975.1 Gammaproteobacteria bacterium | reverse complement strand
CGGCGCATGATTTTGCCTGAGCGGGTTTTGGGAAGTCCCGGGGCCCACTGGATCACATCCGGTTTTGCGAAAGCTCCGATCTCACTGCGTACCATATTGGTGAGTTCTTCGCGCAATTTGTCGGAGTCTTCGTCGTTCCCGGCCATGAGGGTAACGTAGGCATAAATGCCTTCGCCCTTCACGTCGTGGGGGAAACCCACCACAGCCGCTTCGGCAACGGCTTGATGCAGGACCAATGCACTTTCGACCTCGGCGGTTCCGATGCGGTGACCCGAGACGTTCATCACGTCGTCGACGCGGCCGGTGATCCAGTAGTAGCCGTCAGCGTCGCGTCGAGCCGCATCACCGGTGAAATAACAACCTTCGTAGGCCGCGTAATAGGTGTCGATTACCCGCTGGTGGTGTCCGTAAACAGTGCGGATCTGCCCGGGCCAGGTGCCCGTGATGACGAGGTTGCCGGTCGCCTCGATTGCTTCGATGACGGTTCCCTGTTCGTCGACGAGGGCGGGAGTGACGCCGAAGAAAGGCAGGGTAGCCGACCCGGGTTTCAAAGCGGTGGCGCCCGGCAATGGGGTGATCATGATGCCGCCGGTTTCCGTCTGCCACCATGTATCGACGATGGGGCAACGACTCTCGCCCACGATCCGGTGGTACCACTCCCACGCCTCTGGATTGATCGGTTCTCCGACGGTGCCCAGAAGATGAAGTGAGCTGCGTGACGTACAGGTGACAAATTCGTCGCCCTGGCCCATGAGTGCGCGTAATGCGGTCGGAGCGGTGTAGAAAATGTTTACCTGGTGTTTGTCGATAATCTGCCAGCACCGTGATGCGTCGGGATAGGTTGGCACACCTTCGAACATGACGGTGATCGCGCCATTGGCGAGCGGCCCGTAGACGATATAGGAGTGACCCGTGATCCACCCCACGTCCGCCGTGCACCAGTAGACGTCACCCTCGTGGTAGTCGAAAACGTACTTGTGGGTCATTGCGGCGTAGAGCAGATAGCCACCGCTTGAATGCTGAACGCCCTTGGGTTTACCGGTTGAGCCTGAAGTGTAGAGGATGAATAGCGGATCTTCCGTATCCATCACTTCTGGTTCGCAGGTGTTTGCCTGGTCGGACGTGAGGTCGTGGTACCACACGTCTCGATCCGGGGTCCAGGACACGCTTGCGCCAGTGCGCCGTACGGTCACCACGGTGTGTACGTTTGGACAATCCTCCAGTGCGGTTTCGGTGTTCTCCTTCAACGGAACTTTTCGACCGCCGCGAAGACCCTGATCGGCGGTAATTACCGTCTGGCAATCCGAGTCGAGAATCCGATCCTTCAGCGATTGTGGCGAAAAGCCACCAAACACCACCGAATGAATAGCGCCGATGCGTGCGCAGGCCAACATGGCGTAAGCCGCTTCCGGAATCATTGGCATGTAAATGCAGACGCGATCGCCTTTGCCTACCCCGCGTGCCCGCAATCCGTTTGCCAGCCTGCAAACCTCATCGTGCAACGCCTGATAGGTAATTCGCTTCTCTTCGGCCGGATCGTCGCCCTCCCAGATGATGGCGGTCTGATCGGCACGTTGCGGTAAATGACGGTCTATGCAGTTGTAGCTGACATTGAGTCTGGCCCCGTCGAACCATCGAACGAATCCTCGTGAGAAGTCTGCTTCGCGAACCGTATGCCACTTTTCGTACCAGTTGACGAACTTGTCAGCCTGTTCCGCCCAGAATCCTTCCGGATCTTCGATTGAGCGATCGTACATCGCCGTATACTGATCAATTCCGATGTAACAGCGATCGAGCATGAAATCGGGCACCGGCACGGTGTGAGTCATTTTTGTGTCCTCTAAAAACAATTTCGAGCAATTTAACTGTGACCCTACTCTGACCTCTTTTGATCTTTCAGGTAGTCGATCAGCCCTTTGGTGGACGTTTCCTGCCCGAGAGTAGAGTTGCCGCCGAGTTGTTCGAAAACAGGTTCCGCGAGTTGCTTTCCGAGTTCGACCCCCCACTGATCGAAGGAGTTGATGTTCCAGATCACCCCCTGGCAAAAAACCTTGTGCTCGTACATCGCCAACAAGGCGCCCAACGTGAAAGGGGTGAGCTGGTCGAGCACCAGCGTTGTGGTTGCGTGGTCGCCCGCCACGGTACGGTGAGACAATTCCGATTGTTCGCCGATCATCATGGCCTGGCTTTGCCCCAGAGCGCTCGCGAGCAGCCAGCGCTGGTGGGTATCGTGTTTGTGGTCGGCGTTGGCGATCAGGATGAAGTCGGCCGTAAACGACCGGGTACCCTGATGCATCAGTTGATGGAAAGCGTGTTGACCGTTGGTGCCTTCCCCTCCCCAGATGACCGGCATGGTGTGAATGCCAACGGGAGTACCATCGACATGTACGCTCTTGCCGTTGCTCTCCATTTGGAGTTGTTGAAGGTAGTCCGGCAACCGGCTCAGCCGGTGGTCGTAGGGCAGAATTGCGTGATTGTTCACGCCCAGGAAGTTGTAATTCCACACGTCTGTCAGGGCGAGCAACGCGGGCAGATTGTTTTCGATGGGAGCGTTGAGAAAATGCCGGTCCATGGCATTGGCGCCGTTCAATAATTCCTGGAAACCGGCTGCTCCGATGGCCATTGCGATTGGTAAACCGACCGCCGACCATAACGAGAATCGTCCACCTACCCAATCCCAGACGGGAAAGAGAAAATCGTCGCTGATCCCGAACGCGCGGGCCGCGTCGATGTTGCCTGTCACGGCCACGAAATGTTCTGCAACTGCTTTTTCGTCCGTCGTACGTTCCAGAAACCAACTTCGCGCCGATGTCCCGTTCACCCTCGTTTCAAGGGTGGTGAACGATTTGGATGCCAAAATGATCAGGGTTGTTTCTGGATTGAGACCTGCCAGACATCGATCGATGGCAGCGCCGTCGATGTTCGCGAGAAAGTGGAACCGGAGGCTTTCCGGGTACTGAGCATGCAGCGCATCTACGACGAGCCTTGGTCCCAGATACGAGCCGCCTATGCCGATGTGTACGATGTCGGAGAACGATTTGCCGGTGAAGCCTCGCCGCGCGCCCGTGCGTACGGCATCGGCAAAACGGCCGAATCGCTGCAGCGTCTCTTCCACGGTGTCTCTGACGAGTGCCGGCCGCTCCGCGAATGGGGCTCTGAGCGCGGTGTGTAACGCGGACCGATGTTCGGAGGTATTGATCTGCGCCCCGTCGAACAGCAGCTTCCGCTGTCCTTCGAAGCCCCGTTCGTTGGCGAGTTGGACCAGGGTGGCGAGGGTCTTCTGATCGAGACGTTGTTTGGACAGGTCCAGCATCAGTTCGTGGTTGCCCAGGGTTAAACGGTGGCTCGAGTGCTCGAAACCGCCGGTTGTTTCGGAAATCTCGCTGAGCCGCGACTGGATACTTTGTTCGGCCATACGCGTCAGGCGTTTCCAGGCTGGCAAATCCTGCGGCTTGGGGGTGGTAGTCACCGTCTCCACCTGAATTTTACAGCAGCGTGGGATTGGGGTTGAAGTATTGACGCAAACCATCCATCTCGAGCACTTGATCGAGCAGCGCCGCAAAATGTCTGTCGTTGTTGGCGAAGTCGGTCTCCGTGGCGTTGATCACCAG
>JAPUJX010000585.1 GCA_027295975.1 Gammaproteobacteria bacterium | reverse complement strand
TTCGGTGACGGAGTGGTCACAGCGTTGGAGCGGTTTGACGCAGCGAAACAATTTGACTGGTGCGGCACGGTCGATGGCAACGTCATCGTGGGTACCAATTTCCCGATTACGCCAGGTACCGGTTACGCACTGCATTCCATCAGTGCACACGAAGGTGTGAACCTCAACGATTTGGCAGACGCCGTTTGCATCGAAAATTGACCGCTGAGGCGGAAACTCGGGCGATTCACTCGGTTTGTACAGCTCCGGGGCAGCTCGAGCGCGATGGATCGCTGCTTCAGGCGTCAAACGGCAAGTACCGCCAATGCCCTCATCATGAGTAAGAATCCCGCCCACGCTTCGGCTGCCGCAGCGGTACCAGCCAGTGCCGCGGCGAGAGCGGCGGCCACTGCCGCAATCAGATAATAGAGCAGAATGATTGCGATGATCGCCAGAGCGATGATGGCAAGTACGGTGATAATTTTCCGCACGAGCTCTTCAAGACAATCGGCGAGACCACCCCCATTTATGCCTCCGGAAATAAGATAGGCGCCCGCCCCTGTCGATTCATCCTGCATGATGTATCCAGCGCCGCTCCAGGGTCCGATGTCGATGTTCCGCTGAGGCGCCAGCACGGTCTGACCCGCCGCAAGCGCAGATGCAATATTGCTCTCGTCGCCGGGGTCCAGATTCAACAGGGGAAACACCACGCCTTGATTAGCCGGGGTGATACGGTATAGCGGGATTCCTTGTGCATTGGCTGCAGACAACAGCTTCATGGAGTCCACGGCTAATATGCGCGGGGTCCCCGTGGTCACGGTCTCGAACTGATCGAAAGTCGTACCTTCCATGTACGAACCGTTGAAGCCCGCCTGCTTGACCAGGGCGACTCTCATCTCATCCGAAGTCGCTGCGGCTCCCACGAAAGACCATTTCACGTCCATGAACTTGCTGGCATAGACCCCGGTGTTTGGCTGGCCGAATAGATAGGTAACCGTCAATGGAGAACTGAACAAGCCCGCAGACGGTAATCGAGTAATGAAACCGCCCAGGCCATGCGCCGACTGCTGGTTCAGAAAATCTGACTCCGTCCAGTAATGCAGGTTCACCTGATGTAAATATTCCGCCGATGTGTCTACCGGATTGGTATCCAAACGGCTTTGCAGCACGTCGGGCAAGAAGCCATTGCCTGTGACACCCAGTACGATTTCATCCCCCGCTATCACGTCGTACTGCTGCCTGTTCGTGACGATGGGCCCGGCAATAGTCACCTCCAGGAAGTAGTCCTCACCCATTCCCAGCGTGCTTCCCGAAACCTCGACGGTATCATCCAGAGTCACCTGTGGCATCACGTTGACGGAAGCGATGGGAAGGGATCCGGCTCCAGCGTCACGCGCTGCCTGAAGTACAGCCGCATCCGCTTCGGTTGCGGGAGGAAACGTCAAACCCAGGCGGCCACTGCCAAGCGCTGCAAAGCTGACGGTTGCAGAAAAGTCGGCGAAACCCAGCGTCCTGTCGAACGAGGAGGAATACCCAACCACCTCGATGGTCTGGCGCAGACTGGCGGGCAGAGTGGCGACTGGGGCTGCACTCGACTTTATGGTGAATGGCACTGTCCCAGGTAGGCGCGTGATCGTTTCCGGGACAATCGTCTTTTCGCCCATGATGGCCGTCGGCGTCTGTTCTATATCGTTGACCACCATGTATTCCAGCGCATCTTCAACCCAACTTTCGAGACTGCTGACCGTCGCTTGCTCATCGATGTCGCTGAACTGACCCAAGCTTTCGTCGATAGTAAGCGAGTTTCTGATATCCGTGAGCACGGGATCGAGCGGCAAATCACCGACCAGATTCGAAGGCGCTGTGACTGCGTATCTCTTGACCGCGGCATCCATCTCTACCCAACTGTCGCCTTCGATGTTCAACGCGCCCCGGCTGGGAATCATGTCGACGAAGGCTTCCACCCACACATGCTCAATATCGAAGGAAAGAATCTCGCCACTGCCAGCAACGATGGCAACGTTCGGAATTGCGCCGGATCCGAGAATCTGCTGCGCAAGGACGGCGTCTTGCACGTCCCCCAACCAGTTGAGCACGTCCCCGGCCTGCAGGTTGATGGTACCGACGACGTAGCGGGCGGCAATGCCCGCAGCCCGCAGCAGCGCAACCAAAAGACTCGAAATGTCCGCCGAGTTGCCTCGCCGCATCTCCAGGGTCAGCTGTGACCCTTGCAACGAACCGTAGGTCGGGTGAAAGTCGATGTTGTTCCTGACCCACTCGTAGATCTGAACGGGATTGTTGCCCAGGGAAGCGGCGAGTACCTGGATCTCCTGGGTAATCTGTACATCTTCGTTGGCTTCGAGGAATTCTGGTTCCGGTGGTTCGGCGAGCAGCCCGATGGAATCGGTTACCGAGTTCGTTGCGGTGGCGCGGTTACCGCCTACCGGCAACACGGCAGAATCGGGCGCGTCAACGCCGGGCGAGTCCCATTCCGACCGGGGCACCCTTGCCTCGGGGTCAGCCACGGCAAACGGTAAATTGTGCGCATCGAAAGGTTGAATGGGCCGCCGGTCGTGCGAGGTAGCCAGCATGGCGGCAGCGGAATCCAGTGCGGCGGCTCGTTGGGCGGCAGTCGTCGCGCTTTCCGCTACCGCGAGATGAGACTGCAGGGTGTTCCAGCTCTGTTGATAGCGAGCCCGGTGGGTTTGCTGTCGTTGTAGAATTTCTTCCGACAACTTGTAGTTCTCCAACACCGTCTCAAACCGCACGAAGCCGGATTCGATGTCGGCATGTGCGGCTTCGAGCTTCACTTTCAACGCAGCCAGGCGAGCCGTATCGATATCCGCATCCCCGGTTTCGAGACTTCCCAGTAAGCTACGAAGTTCAAAGCCGACGGCGTGCATATCGATGACGGCCTGCCGCTCCCGGTGGATGGGACGATTCGGCGCAGCCGCACGAGCATCGATGGTTCTGGCTTGGGCAAGAACAGCTTCCGGAACATGGACTCTGGGATCGGCCGCCAGCCTTTCCATGGCGGCAGCCGGGTTCGCTTTCGCTGCTTCTATCTGCGCCAGGGTAGCCGCACCCGATGTCGACCACAGGAAAGGCAGCAGGATCAACTTCGCCGTGGTACGCGTCCACTTTCCTTTCCGCTCGAAATTGCCGTAACCGGAGTGGGTCGAAGGAAATGGAGTGATCATTCTGAATCTCTGTGTTCTCGAACACGTCGCGCTGCCACGTCTAACAAACCGTTTACGGGCCTGGTAAAACTGTGCCTGGGTGCTTGTTTGAAAACAAACGAACCCTTCAAGCGCGGTGTTAACACCTTGTTTACCATCACACTGCTAGTCCAGGCGCGCATCGAGATACCTGTAGACTTTGTGAATGATTGTAAGCTCCTGCTCGTCGAAGGGTGCCATGTGATCCTGTTTCCACTTGCCCACGGACGACTGCATTTCCACCTCCGATGGTGCCGAGAGAGCAAAATGTATCGTCTCCGCCAGCTCCGGTGCGGAATTCACGTCCAGGGCTTCCCGCAAAAACGCCGGCATGAAATAAGCGAACGCTTCCGGGCTCAACACGTAGAGAAAGCCACTCGGATCGATATCTCCCGCCAGAAGAGATGCGTAGTCGACATCATGCCAGCTTTTGCCTCGGAAGAATTGCGCCACACGGTGGTGCTCACTGCTCTCATCACTCGTCTCTCGAGTGATATGGTCATCACCGGGATACACCCTCCCCGAAAACGAAAACTGGATTTCACGCCTGAGGTCCGCCCGGTCTAATTCACTCATCGAAACTTTCTACGGGCACGGGTCTGCGCAACCTTCTGGTTCAGGCAAGGCGATTTTCCGATCACATCTCGCGAGGGCGTTTCGTCGCTGTGCAATCTGTGCCTGATGCCCAGCGTGCGGGATGATGAAACAGGCACTGACGAACTGACGCCCGGCGATGCACGAAACATTCAACGCACGCCTGCGCTGCAGCTCTGCGCATCCAAAAATGCCTCCACAGGAGGCGGGTTGATCACAGATCGTTTTCATACTCGCCTGCCTCACCAGGCATTCCGCCAAGGAACATGCGGCGGGATTTCGGTTGGCACCCGCACAACCGATCTCTACGGCGCTCGTTACACCACTTGCACTCATTGCCACGACAACGAGAAGCAACCTCACCGATGGGTGCGCTAGTCTCGGAGTTGAGGGGCGACACGATTCGGGCAGACAAAAAATCAAACGAATACCGCGCATATAGCTGTTCGTGTACATGATCCGTTCCAGTAGTCCTTGCGGGTAATTGTTCATACCCGGATGTTGCCCTTGGCAACATAGCCGCGTCTACCGTTATGACGTGGATCATATTTCTGGAATTCCGGGAAAGCCGTGTGCGGAACATAGAACGAGCACCGTGGGTGACGGTTTACCCCGAGTCCAGACGGGATTGTCCACTGGGCTTCGCCGCCACGAGACAACGTGCTTCTTGAATCTGGCAACGGACAATGTTATGAAATCCAAGGTTGAGATTTTCTTATGAGAGTAGCGAAGTTTGGAAACGACAAATTTGTCGAGATCAGAAAGACAAAAAGAGGTTGATAGCGGTGGCCCGAGGACTCACCGGGTGAATTGTGATGCGTGCCTACAGGCATCAAACATCGACTCTCGCCCGAGGCAGAAGCATCATGAACCGCAGTTGCGGTTTGAGTCGTTCAGAAGTTTCACGATCGCAAGACGAGGAAAGTAACCGTTGCACCTGAGAAAATCTGGCAGGCGCGAGGCGCACCAGCTCACCGGAAATTCATTCCACCAGCTGTTGGCCATAACGTTGTGCATGACGCTGATTCTGTCATCGTGGCCAATCACGGCCCTGGCGGTGACGCTCGAGTTTAAGCGCAATCCGGAGCGCTTCATATTGCGTCATGCGGACGTGCTCGACCTACCCGAGGTCGTCCAGGTGCAATTGGCGCGTAGGACCGACCAACTGGATGTTTCAAGGCTTCACAGACCACGTCTCATCGCTCCCGATTTCGACCGGCGCATTGCCTCCGTGGAATTGCTCTACATGGAGCGGATTACCGTAGATGAGAACAGCGGTGCTCCCTCGCGAGCTACGGTCGACAGGAACATCGATGTCGAGGAGTTGCGGCGTGGCTTCCAGCAGGATCGGGCGGCCAT
>JAPUJX010000584.1 GCA_027295975.1 Gammaproteobacteria bacterium | reverse complement strand
GGGTACAAGGCGTTCGCCTCGGATACGGTGAACCCCGAGCCAATGACAATTGCCGGGAGCAAGTTTCGTTTTGGCGGGGACGAACATGGGATCGTTATTCTGCAGAAGGGCACCCAGGAACCGGTGCTCGGAGGCATTCAGCGGTTTATCACCCCGCACTGCGATCCAACGGTGAACCTGCATGATGGGTATTGGGTGTGCAACGATGACCTGGTTCACAGTTTCTGGCCGATCGCAGCCAGAGGATGTTCCTGGTAAACGAACAGGGAATTTCGCGAGGAGTATGAAGTGTTAGAAATCGTTCAATCGGGGGGTTGGTTGATGGTGCCCATCCTCCTGTGCAGCATCGTTGCCGCGGCGATCAGCGTGGAACGTTTATGGACACTGCAGAGATCGCGTATCACCCCGAAAAACCTCTTGGCACAGGTGTGGGGTGCAATAAAAACAGATGGGGTGGATTCTCAACGGCTTCGTGAACTTCGCAACGCCAGTCCACTGGGACAGGTGTTCGCCGCCGGAATCAGCAACGCGAAACGTGGTCGGGATGTCATGAAAGAATCCATGGAGGAGGCCGCCGGTCAAGTCAGTCACGGCCTGGAAAGATATCTGACTTCCCTCGGCATCATTGCTTCGGTTTCGCCACTGTTGGGATTGCTGGGGACGGTGGTCGGTATGATCAAAGTGTTCACCGCCCTGATGTTGGAAGGAGCCGGAAATGCCAACGTGCTGGCAGGGGGCATATCTCAAGCCCTGATCACCACGGCCGCCGGGCTCTCCGTCGCAATCCCTGCACTGATCTTCCACCGCTTTTTCATGCGCCGGGTCGATGAACTGGTAATCAACATGGAGCAGGAGGCAAGCAAACTTGTCGACATCATGCACGGCGATAACTCGGAGGATCCGCGTTTATGAAGAAAAACAGACGAAGTCTCGAGGAAGCTACCGTGGAAATGACACCGCTCATCGACGTGGTTTTCCTGCTGCTTATCTTCTTCATGGTCTCCACCACCTTCATTCGCGAAACACAGCTCAAGATCGACCTTCCCGAGGCCGCCGGTGAATTGCTGGAAATTGACAAAGACGTCATCGAGGTAACGGTGGACCGGCGAGGGGAATATGCGGTCAACGACAGGTTGCTTGCCAATACGGAGATGCGTACGTTGATGCGGGCCCTCGAGGAGACACTTGCCGCGGTGGGACCGAGTGACCGCCTCATCATCACCGCCGATGCAAACGTGGCTTATCAGGCGGTGGTACAGGCCATGGATGCGGCGGGAAGGGTGGGGTTGACCCATATCAGTATCACCACCCAACCATCTGAAGACGACGATTGAGCGGGTTGGGTGGTTAGTGTCCTGTCCCACAAACAAATTCACCAATCCGCTGGTCTTTTTCCCCCCCGCCTGCGTTGGCCGTCCTTGTGTGGGGCCTACCACACGGCGTCCTCCCGCCTTGGGTGGCACGAAAAATCCTACGCGACTTAGCAAAGTTATTTATGGGACAGGACACTAGCAGCACTCCAGGCCCGCTTGGGAAGGGCGGGAACCAGGTACTGACCTCGGAAGGAACGCCCGAGGCAGCTGGAGACTGGTCCATGTATCGCCGATTTCTCGGCTACATACGACCCTACTGGGCGTTGTTTCTTCTCTCGATCATGGGATTCATCCTGGGCAGCGGTGCGGAAGCCTATTTCGTCTCTATCTTCGGCGATTTTATCGATGGGTGGGGAAAAGAGCCCGTAGGCACGGTACGGTACATTCCGGTGATGCTGCTTGGATTGGCCGTTGCTCGTGCCGTGGGCGATATCGTCGGTGAGATGTTGCTGAGCCAAATTTCCTTCAGCGTCGTCCACCACCTGCGCACCCAGCTGTTCGATCAATTGTTGATGATGCCGAGTGCGTATTTCGACGCCAGCTCTCAAGGTCACCTGGTGTCCCGGCTTACATACAACGTCGCGCAGTTGCGCGATACCGGAACCGATGCGCTCAAGTCCATCATTCAGGACGGGGCCAAGGTCATCATCTTTCTGGGCTGGATGTTGTGGATCAGCTGGGAGCTGACGCTGTTGTTTGCCGTTATCTCGCCGGTTGTCGGACTCGTAGTGGTTTACGCGAGTCGTCGGTTTCGACGCATCAGCAGACGCATTCAACTGTCCATGGGGGACGTTACCCACGTAGCATCGGAGACGGTGTCCGGTTATCGCGTGGTGCGTATATTCGGCGGCGAGAGATATGAGAGCCGGCGCTTCCGCAAGGCGAGCCAGGTCAATCGGGTCCAGAATCTGAAGATGGTGGCAACGAAGGTGGCCAGCACTCAGATCATCCAGATTTTTGTCGTGGCGACCATCTCACTACTCATTTTGCTGCTGTCCCAGCCCCAGATCGCGGGAGAATTGTCCGTCGGCTCAATTGTCACCTTCCTCGGACTGGCAGCCATGTTGGTGAGACCCATCCAGAAACTATCCAATGTGAATGCCCGCCTGCAGAGGGGACTGGCGGCGGCGGAGGATATTTTCGGCCAGATGGATCAACCCGCGGAAGACGATCAGGGTACGGTGGATGTGGAACGAGTCACCGGAAGGATCGAATTCAAAAACGTCGGGTTCACGTATCAACAAGGATCGAGCGCGGTGTTCAAGAGTCTGAATCTGACGATCGAGCCTGGTCAGACGGTTGCCCTGGTTGGTAAATCTGGTAGTGGAAAATCTACCCTCGTGAGCATGATTCCAAGGTTTTACGAACCGGACAGCGGCGAAATTCTGCTGGACGGGGTGCCGGTTTCCAGCTACCGGCTGGAAGCTTTGCGCCGACAGATCGCCCTGGTAACCCAGGAGGTTACCCTGTTCAACGACACCCTCGAACGCAATATTGCATACGGTGGGCTGGTGGATGCCGGTGTCGTCCAGTTGCGCGATGCGTTGGAAAGGGCGCATGCGGGTCCGTTCATCGACAAATTGCCCCACGGCCTGGAGACCATGGTGGGAGACGATGGGGTGCTGCTCTCCGGCGGCCAGAGACAACGGGTCGCCATTGCCCGGGCGTTGCTCAAAGATGCCCCCATTCTCATTCTCGATGAGGCAACGTCGGCATTGGACACCGAGTCCGAACGCCATATTCAGGCTGCGCTCGAAGAGGTCATGCGCAACCGCACCACACTGGTTATCGCCCATCGGTTATCGACCATAGAAAATGCCGACCTTATCCTGGTGATGGAGAACGGCCGCATTGTCGAATCCGGTCAACATCAGGAACTGCTCGACAGACAGGGTTCGTATGCGTCGTTGTACAACGCTCAATTCGAAGAAGAGAGTCCCGAGGTAGAAGTGCCGGTTGTTTCGCGAACCGCTGTCGTGAAACCGGCACGTTACGTCGAAAGCACTTTTAGTCCGTTGGCCAGAGCCTGGTATTCCGGCGCGGGATGGACCCGTTGGCTCGCCCCGCTCTCATGGATATTCGCGCGTATAGCCGCGCGCAGACGATGGGCTTACCTGACGGGTAAAAAGAGCCCGTGGCGGGCAGAAGTTCCCGTGTTGGTGGTAGGTAACATTACTGCCGGCGGAACGGGGAAAACCCCCTTGGTCATCTGGTTGGTGGAGTGGCTCAAAACCCGAGGGTACTCCCCCGGAATCGTTTCCAGTGGGTACGGTGGAGACGGCAACCGCTCGCCGCTGCTGGTAGGGCCGGACGACGATCCGGAGACCGTCGGTGACGAAGCGCCCATTCTCGCCAGACGCGCAGGCTGCCCGGTAGTGATTGGAAAAAATCGGGTGGCCGCCACCCGGTTTCTACTCGAACATCACAATCCGGATATCGTTGTTTGCGACGATGGATTGCAGCATTACGCCCTCGCGCGGGACCTGGAAATCGTAGTGCTCGACGGTCACCGCGGTATCGGCAATGGTCGGCACTTACCGGCCGGTCCGCTGCGCGAACCGGTATCTCGTTTGGCAGAGGTCGACTGGGTGATCAGCAACGGTCGCGCCACGGGTCTCGCGGAAGACGAGACAGTCATGAGGGTGGTACCCGTTGCATTTGTCAAAATTGACCCGGGCAGAGAGGAATCTCCGTATACGGATGGTGGCGAACGGTTGTCCTGGGAGGATTTTACCGGCCGTTTTCATAATGTCCACGCCATTGCCGGAGTCGGCAACCCGACGCGGTTTGCTCATACCTTGCGCGAGTTGGGTCTCGCTCCTCTGTTACACGGTTACGGCGATCACCATCGTTTTGACGGTTCCGAGTTCAAGTTCGAAAATGAGTGGCCCGTGGTCTGTACGGAGAAAGATGCGGTCAAGATAAGCAGGCTTGCTGAAATTCCGGATAATTGCTGGTATCTGGAGATAGACGTTGAACTCCCCGCCGACAGCAGCAAACGACTATCGGGACTGCTGCGCAAACATGGTATAGGGCACTGATGGGCTTGAGTTGCCATGTGGTGATACCGGCGCGTTATCAATCGCATCGCCTGCCGGGTAAACCCCTCGCGGACATCTGTGGTGAACCTATGATCGTGCGTACCGCTCAACAGGCGCGTCTTGCCGAACCACTGGATGTCATCGTGGCCACGGACGACGTGCGAGTGATGGAGGTGGTTGCCGACGCCGGTATCGAGGTGATGTTGACCGACCCGGATCATGCCTCGGGATCTGATCGGGTAATGGAAGTTGCCGAAACACGTGGATGGCCGGATGACGCAATTGTCATCAACCCGCAGGGTGATGAACCGCTCATTCCCCCGGCGGTGATTCGTCAGGTGGGGGGTATGCTGGAGTCGGACCCATCGATGGGCGTCGCGACTTTGTGCGAACCGATTCGTGATCGGCGGACGGTGTTCGATCCCAATGTGGTGAAAGTGGTAACCGGACCCGACGGTAGGGCGTTGTACTTCTCGCGAGCCCCAATTCCCTACGCGCGCGGCCACTTTTCCAACTCGGAGCTGGAGTCACAAGCGTTACCACCCGGGGGGCAGTGGTGGCGGCATATCGGGATCTACGGTTTCCGGTTGGCCCTCCTGCGTCGCTTCGTCGGGTTGCCCGTTGCCAGGTTGGAGAAACTGGAGGCGCTGGAACAACTGCGTATGCTGGAACATGGCATAACAATCCATGTGGATAAGGCACGGGAGCCCGTTCCCGGCGGCGTGGATACAGCCGAGGATCTGGATCGTATGCGGCGGATTGTAGGGGCCTCTACCAGCTAGTGTCCTGTCTTACCTGGCCGACATTCGTATTGCGCCATCGAGGCGGATAGTTTCTCCGTTGAGGTAAGAATTTTCGATGATCTGCCTGGCAAGCAGCGCATAGTCCGGGGCATTGCCGAGACGCTTCGGAAACTGAACCATCTCGATGAGGGGATCCCGTACCCGATCTGGTGCGCCCGCCATCATGGGGGTCTCGAAAATCCCGGGTGCGATGGTGCAGATCCGAATACCGGCGCGCGAGAGGTCCCTCGCAATTGGCAGGGTCATGCCTGCTACGCCGGCTTTGCTGGCAGCATAAGCCGCCTGCCCGATTTGACCGTCAAATGCGGCCACGGAAGCGGTATTGATGATGACGCCTTTTTCTCCGTCCTCGCTTTCCGGCTGGTTCTTCTGCATCTCCGCGGCGCACAACCTCAGCGTGTTGAACGTGCCAATGAGGTTGACCTGGATTACGAAATTGAAATTCTTCAGGGGCAATGGGCCATCCTTGCCGATGGTACGCGCGGCGGCGCCGATACCGGCACAGTTCACGTTGATGTGGATGCTCCCGAAATCGGCTATTACCTGCCGTACGGCTTCCGCTGTTGAGACTTCGTCGACCACGTTTACCTTGTAGGCACGGGTGTCGTTGCCGAGTTCGGCGGCGGTCTGACGGCCCAGGTCCTCGTTGAGATCGAATATCGCGACTTTCCCGCCGCTGTTGACTACCATCTCCGCCGTGGCACGACCGAGACCCGACGCTCCTCCGGTGATCACTGCAACGTTGTCGTTGAGCTTCAAACGCGCGTCCTCCTCTGGAAATAAAATTGGGCCAGGACCAAACACCGGCTGACCGTGAAAGGCCGGGTATTATAGTCTAGCCATCAAATGTATCGTTATATTCCCGAATATCTCAATCAAGCTGACGCGGACGAACTTCTCGCCTGGGTGGAGGCAAAGGTTGAATGGCGTCAGGAAAAATATCGGATGTTCGGCCGATTGGTATCGGCTCCGCGTCTGGTAGCTTGGTACGGCGACCCGGGATTGCGTTATAACTACTCCGGTGTCGAGCACACAACCACGGGCTGGCCGCGGGTTCTCGGCGAGGTCTGTGCCGGGGTGAAAAATACTTTTTCTCTCGGGAGCAACTTCGTGCTGTTGAACAGATACCGTGACGGAACCGATTCGATGGGTTGGCACCGGGACGACGAAGCGGAGTTGCGTGGTCCCGTGGCGTCATTGAGTCTCGGCGCGACGCGAAGATTCCACGTTCGCGAAGAGCACTACGCC
>JAPUJX010000583.1 GCA_027295975.1 Gammaproteobacteria bacterium | reverse complement strand
GATATCGGCCCTGGTCATCAGTGTGATTGGCGGCTGGCTGTTTTACCTGTCCAAGGTTCAGCAGGGTGCGACTGTGGAACCGCTCCGCGACACCCTGCTTGACGAATGGGCGACGCTCTGGGCGTCCATTCTCGACACAACGCGGTGAGAAAAGGCGTCCTCATCCGGGTGAACCTGCGCAATGACAGTGAAAGTGCAAGACGTGACGGTTGAGGATACCGAAGCAATGCCACATTAGTGGCGATCTAAACTCGCAACTACTTCAAAAAACATCTCTTTCATGGATGGTTGCGCCTGCTGATGGTCCCTAAAGAACCCGAAGCGTATAATGGTTGGTTTTGCCCCCCTTGAGCGAGTAGCGAGCTATCCGGCGGGGCTTGACCACAGGAGTCCTTTTGAACGCTCAGGCCCAGGCGCAACCTCTCGAGCAACGTGCAGACCTGGCCGAATCACCTGACCGATCGATGTTCGCTTCGCTCAAGGTAGCCGATTACCGGTACCTCTGGATCGGCATGGTGGGCTCCGCGTTCGCGATGAACATGCAACTCGTCGCTCAGGGCTGGCTCGTCTACGAGATGACCGTCTCCGCCATGGACCTTGCCTGGGTGACGCTGTCGTTCATGATTCCCCAGATCGCTTTTTCCCTGCTCGGCGGCGTGCTCGCCGATCGGTTGAAGAAGAAACCCGTCATCATGTGGGCGCAGTTGCTCAACGGCGTGGCGACCCTGGTCATGGCGTTTGTCGTCATTACCGGTAACGTAACTTTCTGGGATTTCATCTGGGTGAGTGTGCTCAACGGTACGGTGTTGGCGTTGTCGATGCCGGCACGCACCGCATTTATTCCCGAGATCGTCGGCGAAAAATTGATGTTCAACGCAATGGCGTTCAACACCGCGTCGTGGAATCTCTCCCGTATACTGCGCCCCGCGCTCGCGGGTTTGATGATCGCCGTGTTCGCCGGGGGCAACACCAGCAGCGAGTTCGGCGTTGGACTCGTCTATTTTGTGTTATCCGGTCTTTATTTCATCTCCTCGTTCACCGTGCTGTTCATGCGCCACGACGGTCATCCCGTGGGTAAACCCACCAACAGCCACATGGCGGCCGTAGGCGAAGGACTGAGTTATGTCCTGCATTCGCCCATCGTTGGCGGGCTGATCCTGCTTTCCATCATGCCGTTCCTTTTCGGGTTGACCATCAACACCCTGCTTCCGGCGTTCAACACCGATGTTCTGGCCGGCGGACCGAAGGATCTCGGTTTCCTGATGACGGCCATGGGGGTCGGTGCCATCGGTGGCTCATTGGCACTGGCCAAGCTCGGCCAACTCCGTCACAAGGGGTTCTGGCTGTTTACCACCTGCGCGCTCTGGGGCGTTACGGTGGCCTGGTTCGGAATTACCACAACCGTTTTCTGGGCCGCGCTGGCGGTGGGAATGGTCGGATTCGTCTCCGCGCTCAACATGTCGATGAATCGCAGCATCGTGCAACTGCAGGTATCACAAGCGATGCGCGGTCGAATCATCAGCATCGACATGATGTCCCATGGCTTGATGCCCCTCGGACTTCTTCCCATAAGCTGGATCGCCGAAAACCACGGGGTACAGTCGGGGCTGGTGGTGAGCGGCGCCACTCTCCTGGCCGTAACGCTGCTGCTGTGGGTCTGGCTGCCCAAAGTCCGGCGCATCGACGACGGTTTCGAGAAACTGGAGTAGCTGCCCACATTGTCGGAAGTTTTGAAAGAAAAATTCAGCCCCAACACGGCCATGGCGGTTGTCATCGCCAACATGATCGGTACCGGCGTGTTCACCAGCCTGGGGTTTCAACTCGCCGATATTCAATCCGGCTTTGTACTCATCATGCTCTGGGTGGTGGGCGGACTCACCGCGTTGTGCGGTGCGTTGACCTATGCCGAGCTGGGTGCGGCGTTGCCGCGCTCGGGTGGAGAGTACAATTTTCTCTCCCGGATTTATCATCCCTCCGCAGGATTCATCTCCGGTTGGATTTCTGCCACCATCGGGTTTGCCGCGCCGACCGCCCTCGCCGCAATTACCTTCGGCACCTATCTCGCTTCCGTGTTCCCGTCTCTTTCGCCCACCTGGCTCGCCTGTGGGTTGGTGTTGTTACTGACTGCCGCACATACCATTTCCCGCCGCGCGAGCGGCACCCTGCAACGAACGATCACGTTGTTGAAGATCTTGTTGATCCTCGCCTTCTGCCTGCTCTGCTGGATCCTCGTCGATCAGCCTCAAAACGTCACCTTCCTTCCGTCGAGGGGAGACGCGGCCCTTCTCACCGGCAGCGCGTTTGCCATCTCTCTCATTTACGTGAACTACGCTTATACCGGATGGAATGCCGCGACCTATCTGACGAGCGAGCTCCACCGACCCCAGCAGAACCTGTCCAGGGTGCTTATCCTGGGCACCTTGGTGGTGCTCGTGTGTTATGTGTTGTTGAACTTCACCTTCCTGTACGTTGCGCCTATGGACGCCATGGTGGGAAAACTCGAGATCGGCTATATATCCGCCCAGTACGTGCTGGGTGATTCCGGAGCGGCGGTGATGGGCGTGGTGCTTGCGTTGATGCTGGTCTCCACCGTGAGCGCAATGATCCTGGCCGGACCCCGGGTGTTACAGGTGATCGGTCAGGACTTCCCCGCATTCCGCCCGCTGGCGCGAACCAACCAGCATGATGTACCCCACATCGCCATTACCATGCAGTCGTTGCTTTCGGTGGTGTTCATCTTCTTGGCGCCGTTCGAATTCATCCTCGTTTTTGCGGGTTTCACCCTCGGGATCAACACCTTTTTTACCGTGCTCGGCATCTTTGTTCTGCGGCGCACCCAACCGGACCTCGAGCGTCCCTACCGAACACCGCTGTATCCGTTGCCACCGCTCATCTTCCTCGGTTTCACCGGGTGGACCCTGGGTTACATACTCCTGCAGAGACCGGAGGCGGGGCTGCTGGGATTGGTGATCATCGTCTCCGGCGCGCTCTTTTATGCTGGGACGGTCTGGTTCGGAAAGCGCGGCGCGGGAATTTCGGGGAGCCGAGGATGAGAGTGTATTATCGAACGTATGCACCTGGCGCAATCTTGGAGCGTAATGTCCGACCCATTAACTAGAAGAGGATTCCTGAACACCGTCGGCACGGCCGGCGGAAGTGCCGCCGTCTATCAGATGAGCATGGCCCTGGGCCTTCTCCCGGGTTCCGCACTTGCGGTGCCATTCGCGAACGTGGAAGCGCTGGGCGAGTCACGGCGAAAGGTACTGATCCTGGGCGCAGGTATTGCCGGGCTCGTGTGCGCCTATGAACTCGAACGAGCCGGCTACGAGGTGACAATCCTGGAAGCCTCGCACCGAATCGGTGGCCGAAACCTCACCATCCGCGGCGGCGATTTCGTCGATGAGATGGGTCACCCGCAAACCTGCCAGTTCGATCGTCATCCCAACCTCTATTTCAATGCAGGACCTGCCCGCATTCCCTCACACCATCGCCACCTGTTGCATTACTGCCGCACCCTCGGCGTCGAGCTCGAGATGTTCGTGAACGACAGCAAACACACCTACGTTCACGATCCCAAGGCATTTGGCGGTAAGCCGATAAAAAACCGCGAGTATGTGACCGATGCCCGAGGTTTCATGACCGAGCTTCTGGCCAAAGCGATCAATACAGGAGATTTCGAAAAACCTTTCTCAGCCGAGGACACGGATCGAGTGTTGCAGTTTCTGCGCAGTTACGGGGACCTGAGTTCGGATAACAACTACGAGGGCTCGTTGCGGGCCGGATACAAATCCGGCGGGATGGTGACAACGGGCGTGTTTAAAACACCACACGAGTTCATGGAGCTCCTCGACTCGGATTTCTGGCGTTTCAGGATGCACTTCACCGAGGGCGAAGATCAATGCTCGCCACTGATGCAAGCCGTTGGGGGAATGGACAACATAATTACGGCTCTGGTGCGAAACATCAGGAGTCCAATTCTGATCAACGCCCAGGTAAAAAGAATCACCCTGGAAGAAACCGGGGTCAGGGTCGTTTATCAGTACGAAGGGAAACACCGGGAATTGCGCGGCGACTATTGCCTCAACAGCATCCCCAAACATCTGATAGCCGGCATCGACAACAACCTGCCGAACGACTACAGCACCGCTCTTGCATCCATCGGTCGAGGAAAACTGTTCAAGATTGGCATTCAGATGCGTGAACGTTTCTGGGAGAAAGAAAACATCTACGGCGGCATCACCTGGACGGGACAGAACATCGAGCAACTCTGGTACCCGCCTCATGGTATCCACACAGAAAAAGGAGTGATGCTGGGGGCTTACACCTTCGGCGATGAAAACGCCGAGTTTTTCGCACGGATGACACCCGAACAACGTTTCGAGGAAGCCATAAAACAGGGCGAGAAGATTCATCCGGATTACCGCAAATATGCTCAGACAGCCGTCAGTGTTCCATGGCAACGAATGAATCACATGATGGGCTGTACGGCAGCCTGGACACCGGAAACGCGCAAGCGCTGGTTCAAACGGCTTCAGGAACCGGAAGGCCGACACTACATGATCGGCGATCAGATGAGTTTTCATCCAGGCTGGCAGGAAGGCGCGATGTCGTCCGCACACTGGACTCTCGCACATCTCAACAACCGCGTTCGCACCGAGTTGTCGGGCGCGGCCGTAAACGCGTGAGGAGCATGGGCATGCGCCGGAACATAGGTTTTGCGCTCGCCTTGA
>JAPUJX010000582.1 GCA_027295975.1 Gammaproteobacteria bacterium | reverse complement strand
CAGTTACACGAGCGAAGAAGAACGGTAAGTGGACAGCGCCCGTTGGCGCGTTTACCGATTTCTCGATGCCACCCGAACTCAGCGGGCAATTGAAGCGTGAAAAGAAAGCCGCGAGGTTCTTCGAATCTCTCGCACCATCTTACCAACGACAGTACATCGCCTGGATTGCGACCGCGAAACGGCCGGAAACAAAAAAACGCCGGCTACATGAAGCTATTGAACTCCTTAAACGCGGCGAAAAGCTGGGAATGCGGTGACGATCAGTCGTCCGGCAGGCCAGGCGCGATTTCCATACGGTTTCGTTCAACAACTCTTCGGGCGCGGCAACGAGTTCATCGAAGTCATTCGGCTGGAGAGTTCCGCGCCGAAGGCGTCACTGGGATTGATCTCGTTTAATGGATAAGTGTTGGGTTGCGCGGCAAAAAGACTGAAAGTCCGGCCGGTCGGTGAATGCCCGGTACATGGGTACCGCGCGCCGGAGTTGCAGGAACTATTGGGTTATACAGATCTTTTCAAACCAGCCCTGTATGTGTTCACCAATGGTGCGCGCAATCGGGTGAAAGTGTTGTATTGGGACGATCCGGGTTTTTACCTATGGCTCAAGCGCCTGGAGAAGCACCGATTTGTGTGGCCCGTGCAGCATACGTCGGAGGTGATGGAGTTGACGGGAGATCAGCTCAACTGGTTGATCGGTGGCTACGACATCTTTCGATTTGCTCCCCATAAAGCACTGAAATATGGTGCAATAACATAACAACGAACGTATAATGATGGTCCATGAATGGTGCTGCGATCAACGAGTTTTCTGTCGATGAAGATCAACTGTTGGCGCAGATCCAGAAAGATCCCCAGGATGCCGTTCACCGTGTTGTATCTGTTCATGAAACCTTAACCAAGCGACTTGCCCAGCGCGACAACGAGATTGCGTTTCGCCAAACTCGAAGAAGAGAAGCGCCTGGATCGAGCCCGCCGTTTTGGCGCGAGTTCTGAAGCGGGCGATCACCAGTACCGGCTGTTCGATGAGGCGGAAGGTCATCAGGACGAATCAGCTCCTGAGGAAGTTGAACCATCCGAACTGATCGAAGTAGCCGCCCACAGCAAACGCAAGCCAAAACGAAAACCACTCCCGGCGAATCTCCCTCGGATGAGGGTGAACCACGATCTGGATGATGCTGACAAGTTCTGCGCCTGCGGTGCTCATATGACGGTCATTGGCGAAAAGGTCTTGGAGCAACTCGACGTGATACCGGCACAGGTATACGTGATCGAGCATCATCGCCCGACCTACAGCTGCGCGCGGTCATGATTTTCTGAAGTTGTTGCGACGGCGCTGCTTGGTATTTCCGAGTATTCTCCCGTTTCTCTTACTGCCCTCGACTAACATGAGCAGATCCCATATCGCCGTGTGCGGCGCCGGTCTCGCAGGTATCGCGACGGCTTACTATCTCGCGATCAAATATCGGCAAGACCATATCGTCCTGATCGACAAGCTGCAGCCGATGTCTTTGACCACCAGTAAATCCGGTGAGAATTTTCGGGAACTCTGGCCGCAAACGTGTATGACTCTTCTGATGCGTCACAGTCTGGATCTGATGCAGGCGTTGGCCGATGAAAACGATAACGTTTTCAACATGCGAAATACCGGCTACGATTTTGTGAGTCAATCCAGTGACCGGAATATTCTGCCTTCCTGGCAGCTAGCTGATTCGGGTGGTCCCGGTGCGGCCGTTCGATTAACGGATCTAGAGGAAATACGCGCTGCAAACCCGTCCTTGTCCGGAAACATCCGTCAGATTGTACGGGTTAAGCATGCCGGCGCGATCGACGTAAATGCGTTGGGGTATTTGTTGCTGACCGAGGCAAAGAGGGCAGGCGTGGAGGTACGCACCGCAGCGGTTCAGTATATCAAGAGAACCGGTCCATCGGGATTTTGTATCGATGTCGAATCCGGAACTGGTACGACGCAACTAAACGTCGACAAACTGGTTATAGCGGCGGGACCATTCGTCAGCCATCTGGCCGGTATGTTGGGGATTGAACTGCCAGTTGAGTCAATACCGCAGCGTAAGTTCGTCATCCCGGACCCCTGTGGTGTCATTCCCCGCGATATGCCATTTACCATCTTTGCAGATCCGCAATTCCTGAACTGGAGCGATAAAGAGAAGAGGCTAATTAGCGCAGATCCGGAGTTTCGGTGGCTGCTGGAAGAATTCCCTGCGGGTTTGCACATCAAGCCGGAATCTCGACAGCAGATAAAGCTCGGGTGGGCATACAACCGCGAACGCGAAACCCCGAAATGGGCCATACCTGATGACGTGGATTTCCCCAATGTGGTCATGCGCGGAGCCAGCAGGTTCATTCCGGCGCTGAGCCAATACATCGATAAACTGCCAACTCCGGTGGTGCAGTTCGCAGGCTATTACACACGAACGCGGGAAAACTGGCCGATCATCGGGCCGCTGGAGGGTGAAGGGGTCTATACGGTGGCGGCTCTATCGGGTTATGGAACCATGGCGGCCTGTGGTGCTGGTGAGTTGTGCGCAGACTGGATAATGGGAGAAAGACTACCATCCTATGCGCGGAATTTTCACCCTGAAAGGTATGGCGATGAATCGATAAAAGCGGAGATCGATAGCCTGGAAAGTGATGGTCAGCTTTGAAGAATATTCAACCGACTTACCCTTGGTTGCACATGCGGGTCTTCAAGTAATCGAGGCTGATTGCAAGGCAATCCGCTAAGCAGTTCGCCATGCGAACTGCCTATATTTGAGGTGTGTCCCAAGTGCGGTGGTCGGTTGCGCGTCATCGCTACGCGCTTTAGCGCGCGATCACCGAGCCAAACGTGATCCAGAAGATCCTCGACCACGTCCATCTGCAACAGGCGCCACCCAGGCAGTCGCCCGGCAGGGTTTACGGACCCATCACCGTTGAGATCCAATTCGACGTTTCTTGACACGTTGAGCAGATGCCCCAGGATCATCAACAACCAGCTTGCGAGATCGCCCTCGTTTGGTGCCGTGCCTGATCGTTGACGTTTCGCACTCGAATTTGTGTTCTGTACTGACACGAGACTTCGCGATGTTTCCCATCTCTTAATGAGAGTCATGTCGCTGAAGGTGAATAGAAAGAAATAGGCTTTGGTGCCGCTGCAGGCTGGCCTCGTCGGCTTCCCCGGGAACGTACTACGAACGTCAACGATTACACATGGCACCAACGTCCTTGTCCGGTTTTTGACTTGGGATGTGGCGAGGTACTCAGGAATGTATACCAATGGGTTTGAAATCTGACAGAGGAAGCCGCCCGAGTTACCGAAGAGTCGTGACGCCCGATTTGTACTTGGTCCCCCACTTTTTCAGCGCCT
>JAPUJX010000581.1 GCA_027295975.1 Gammaproteobacteria bacterium | reverse complement strand
TTGGATTCGGGTCGATCCGACCGCGGCGGTTGCTCCCGAGCGAATCGAGCAGGGCTTGAACGCGGCCATCTCCGCGGCCGACCGCGCCGTTTTGTCCCTGTTCACCAACGTGCGTATGGGTGATTGGTTCATGCTCGGGAGTTTTCTGAATTGGACAGACTCACTGGAGCATCGCTGGAACCTCTGGGTGATCGGCTACGACTCCAGGTTTCAAGCTGGTTTTCTCGAGAACCTTCTGGGCGAATTGACTCCCACACGAGTTGGAATAGCGATTTTGCTGGGTGGTGGCGCTAGTGTTGGACTGGTTGCAATCGCACTCTTCTGGCGCCGCCGACCCGTCCACCGTCACCCTGTGGAGCGAATGATAAGACGCTTCGGTGACAGCTTGGCCGGGTTTGGATATCCACGCAAACCGTCCGAACCCCCAGGGGCATTCGTTCGCCGGGTAGCCGAAATTGCCGGGTTGGGGGAGGTGCAGGTAAACAACGTCGTCGCTGAGTTGAACACGCTCCTGTACAATCCATCCAACGCGACGGGTAACTCGGATATGCGCCAACTGCGAACTCGGCTCCGGCGTTTGCAGATCAGGTTGGCATTCAGTTCGTCGCACTAGTGGTCAGAGCACAAGCAGCACTGGAAGCGAAGTCGAAATGAAGCCCCTTCTTGCCTGGATTACTCATGAGTTCGCGTATTAAGGCCGAAGGTGGCGGCAACACTGGGTCGGCGGGAGAACGGTCCAGGGGCGCACCGGCTTTGAATCACCGGCGCACTCCGTGCGTCGGAATCTGTTCCACGACATACGGTGATCTGGTTTGTCGTGGCTGCAAGCGATTTGCTCACGAGATCGTGATGTGGAACGGGTTTAGCGAAGATCAACGAGACCGTGTGTGGCAACGCCTGGAGGATCTGCGGGCGGGAGCGGTTGCCTCCGTAGTGAGAATTGTTGATGCAGAACAATTACTGGACATTGCGATATCGTGGAACGTTTCGGACGCCGGTAAATTGCACCCACCCCGGCTTGTTTACGAAGTGCTTGTTCGTAGCCCGAGTGACGGTCGTAAACTCGGTTCGGTAGGCCTCGCCGCCGTTGCCAGCGATGGCGCCGAGGTGATCTCATCCGACCCGGTAAGAATCCTCGAGCAAATACAAACGGAGTTCTATCAACGCTCGCTCGCCCACTACGAGCGCAATTTCAAGACCCCCGTTCAAGGATAAAAAGGGGTCGGGAATCCTTAATGGACGCTGATCTACAGGCGGTTCTCGAGTTTTTACCGTGCCGGACACCCGCACTGTGGTTCGAGCAGGCGAGAACAAATGTACCGACGTTGCTCGTCGACCATGCCCATTGCGAAAAGAAAGCGGCGGGCACCGCACTCAGCCTGCTGTTCAGGTACGTCGATCACCCACATTTGTTACAGAGCCTGTCGCGGTTGGCACGGGAGGAACTGCGTCATTTCGAGCAGGTGCACAAGCTGTTGCAGGACAAGGGGATTGCGTACAAACATCTGTCTTCCAGCCGTTATGCCTCGGGTTTACGCGAACGGGTGAGCCGCGTGGAACCGGACAGACTGGTGGATACGCTGTTGACGGGGGCAATCGTCGAGGCGCGGTCGTGCGAACGATTCCTCGGGTTGATCAAGGTTCTGCCGGCCGATCTCGCGGAGTTCTATCGACTTCTCGCTCTTTCCGAGGCGCGTCACTTCGCCGATTACCTGAGTTTAGCGCAGCGTTATGCAGATAAGCCGATACAACCGAAGCTCGAAGAGATGTTGAAGGTGGAAGCCAGGCTGGTGTGTGAACCGGATATCAGCTTCCGGTTCCATAGCGGTCCGTTAGCGGAAAACATTCCAACCGGGGCAGGCTAGGAGGAGTCCAACGGAGCAGCCAACCACAATGCTCCCAGGCTCCGAGCACGTAACGCATGCCCCAGGATGAAAGGTGTTGACCAGGGCGATGCGTGTGTCCGTGAACCAGCCGGCTGACCTGGTGGCTGCTGACCACGGAAGACACTTCCGTGCTGGACACATCCATGATGTTCTCTGCCTTGTTGGCATTGGCCAACCGGCTTTGTTGTCTCAAGCCTCGCGCGAAGCTTCGGCGTTCTTCGAGAGACTTCGCGAGTATGTCGGCCTGCCACTCCGGCGAGCGGAGCAAACGGCGCATAACCTGATAGTCGGTGTCATCCACGCAAAAAGCGTCTCCGTGAGAAAGGAGGGTGTCGGCATCCAGCAGGTATGGGTCGTCGATGAGCTCGACGCCGGTTTGATCGGCAAACCGCTTGCCGATGAGGAAGTCTCGGTTGCCGTGCATCACGTACACCGGACACCGTTGTACGGCGCGACCAAGCACTTCGTACAGGGCGATAGCCAATGGTCCGTCATCATCGTCGCCCACCCAGATCTCCGTTAGATCTCCAAGCAGGTAGATTGCGGTGGCGCTCCGGGCCTCCACGTCCAGAAGCTCGGAAAAACACCGAAACCGCGATTCGTCCACGTCATCCAGGTGCAGGTCGGAAACGAATATGAGGGTCATGGGATCCTGCCGTCCGCGGCGATCAGGGTATTTTGCAGCATGGCCACTCGGGTCATCGGACCCACGCCCCCTGGGACCGGAGTGATCCACGAGGCGCGTTCGAGGGCGTCTTCGAAAACCACATCCCCTTTGAGTTTGCCGTCTTCGCCGCGGGTGAATCCGACGTCGATAACGATCGCTCCGGGCTTGATCCAATCTTTGTCGACCAATCCCGGCTTGCCGACAGCGGAGATGACGATATCCGCGCTCGCGACGCTGGCTCTCGCATCTTTGGAAAATTTGTGGGCCGTGGTTACCGTGCACCCGGCGATCAGGAGTTCGAGACCCATGGGCCGGCCAACATGATTCGAGGCGCCGATGACCGTCACGTCCAGGCCTCGTATAGCAACGCCGGTGTGTTCCAGCAGCTGCATAATCCCCTTCGGTGTACACGAGCGGAGGCTCGGGCGACGCAGGGCCAGGCGGCCGATGTTGTACGGATGGAAGCCGTCCACGTCCTTCCGGGGGTCGATTCGATCGATGATGCGAGATTCGTCGATGTGCCCGGGGAGTGGATTTTGCACGAGAATGCCATCGATGCTGGAATCATGGTTCAGAGCGACGACGCGTTCTTCCAGATCCAGTTGCGAGACATTTGTGCTCAGATGTTGAAAGTTCGAATGGAAACCAACCTCTTCGCAATCGCGACGTTTACCTCTGACATAGATTTCGGATGCCGGGTCGTTGCCTACCAGGATAACGGCGAGACCCGGGGGCCGGGTACCCTCCGCCGAACGCGCATCAACACGGTCGCGGATTTCCGCACGAAGGGTTTTGGCGATAGCTTTGCCATCGAGAATTTGTGCAGTCATATTTACTCCAACCGGTGGAGCCATTTTACATGGCGAGGTTCTGAGCAGGAGCCCCCGATATCCAAAAACTGGAATCCAAAAGCGGTTTGACGGTCCAAAATACCGCCAGTATCATCGCGCGGCTTTGATCCATCGGGGTATAGCGCAGTCTGGTAGCGCGCCTGCTTTGGGAGCAGGATGTCGGGAGTTCAAATCTCTCTACCCCGACCAATGTTGTACAGGCAAGTGTTTCTTTTGTGATTGCCGGAAAACAAAGATAAGAGAAGGGCGAGAAGGACAGGATTATTGCGCCCGTAGCTCAACTGGATAGAGCATCGGCCTTCTAAGCCGAGGGTTGAAGGTTCGAGTCCTTCCGGGCGCGCCATGTCTCCTGGGCGTGCCATTTGAAGAAACAGGAGTATGATTTCCCCGCCACGGCCACGCGGGTGTAGTGAGGTTGTCGTTATGGTGGGCGTAGCTCAGCTGGTAGAGCTCCGGGTTGTGATCCCGGCGGTCGTGGGTTCAAGCCCCATCGTCCACCCCAGGTTCAAGTGAACTCTGTTTCGAGATGGAAAAGACCTCTTCGGAGATCAGAACGGAGCTTAAGATAGGCGAGATGCAGATATCCGTTGAAACAACAACCGGGCTCGAGCGTCGGTTGACTATTTTGGTGCCCTCAGAAACGTTTGAAGGGCAAATTACTGATCGATTGGGTAAGGCGGCAGACCAGGTGCGATTGCCT
>JAPUJX010000580.1 GCA_027295975.1 Gammaproteobacteria bacterium | reverse complement strand
CGCTCACCTCGCTGGCGGGCACCAGCATCGAATGGTTCGATTTTTTCATCTACGCAACCGCTGCCGCTCTAGTGTTCCCCACCGTCTTTTTTTCCGAAGACATGCCGCGAAACCTCAGCTTGATTGCGTCGTTCACGACGTTTGCAGTAGGCTTCCTCGCCCGTCCCATTGGCGGCATCGTCTTCGGTCATTACGGAGACCGCGTCGGGCGCAAGAAAACGCTGGTGACCGCACTGCTGATGATGGGTGTCGCCACCACGCTCATCGGCGTTCTACCAACCTACGCAACCGCAGGTGTTCTCGCCCCCGTTATGTTGGTCCTGTTACGTTTTGTGCAGGGGCTGGCTGTCGGCGGGCAGTGGGGTGGCGCTATGTTGTTGGTCACCGAAAACGCCCCGCCGAACCGGCGCGGATATTATGGCGCGTTCGCCCAGGCAGGCGCTCCGGTGGGGCTCATCCTCGCCAATCTGGCTTTCCTGATCACCACTCAAAGCGTATCCGACGAGGCATTCATGACATGGGGCTGGCGCATCCCCTTCCTTTCCAGCGTTCTGTTGATCGGACTCAGCTTATACGTGCAACTGCGGCTGGAAGACACGCCCGCCTTCCGCGAGTTGCAAGCACTGAAAGAAGTTACTGCCGAGTCCACCGCGCCAGTCCGCAGATCCCCCGTTCTCGAGGCAATCGCCACCTACCCCAAACAGATCATGCTTGCCGCCGGTGCATTCCTGGCGGCACAGGTGACGTTTTATATTCTCATAACCTTCGTGGTGTCTTATGCCACCAGTCCGTCCGGTCTCGATCTTCCTCGCAGTACGATATTGACGGCCGTCCTCATTTCCTCGTTCGTTCAGATTCCCGTGCTGTTTATCGCGGCGTCCCTGTCGGACAAGTACGGCCGCCGGGGGATCTACATGCTGGGTGCGGCGCTGCTCGGTGTCTGGGCATTTTTCCTTTTTCCGCTCATCGATACCGGTTCGTTTCTACTCATTACCGTCGCCGTATGCGGTGGCCAGGTGTTCATCGCCATGATGTACGGACCCCAGGCTGCTTTACTCACCGAATTATTCAGCACCCACGTACGTTATTCCGGCGCATCGCTGGGTTATCAGATTGGTGCAATTCTCGGTGGTGCTCTGGCACCAATCATCGCGACAGCCATTTACGCAACCTATGAAAGCGCAATCGGCATCTCGATCTACATAGCGATCGCATGTGCGTTGACGCTATTGTCGGTGTTGTTACTCAGCGAGACGTATAAAGCTGACCTTCAAGCCTCTGGTGCAAGCGCCGCGACCAACTGACCACAACCCCGGCAAGGTGGGGTGGTGCCACCGGGTGATCCGCTCAAGGTCGCGGATCGAGGCGAACCGGTTTGATCGGCGCAAACATCAACATCGTTCTCCCCACCCAATAACCTGCTCCACTGCCCTTGCCCATGATCCTCGTCACCGTATCGACGGCTTCCGATGTATCAACCGGAACCGCATGGAAAAGATCAACCTCTTCGCCTCGAATGAGTTCCACCCGCGGATTTTCCAACACGCGGTAATACCAGCCCCGCCACCAGTGGCCCGACTCGACCCAGAGTTGCCCGTCGTCATCGAGCAGGCCGAGTACCGTTTCCTCTGCCTGGCCTTCAGCGTCAAAAGTTCGCAACACGGCGGTATTTCCGCCCTGAGGCTGGTAATAACCGATGGCGGCATCGATACCGAGGCCCAATACGACATATACGCCGAAGATGATGGCGGCAATTCGGACGAGCTTCATTTGTTATCTCCTCTTCCCTAACAAAACAGATCTATTGTCCACTTACCGGGTGACCGCGACCAGCATCTCGCGGAGTTCCTCGAACCGACCCTCAGCGCCAGGCACAAGGTCAGGTCAGGGACAAAAGGCGTGGCTTTTATCATCGTGCGCGACGACTCTGACCGAAGGTCACGGCGCGGCGCAGAAGCGCGCCCTCCCGCTCGACCACCACGGTACTCTCCTCTCCCGGTTTGACATCCCGCAGAACGTACATCAGATCGTAGATATCGCGAACCTCTCGCCCGGCGAGTTCAACCACGCGGTCACCCCGCTCGAGCCCGGCATTATCGGCCGCACCACCCGGGACGACAGCCGCCAGAACCATCCCGGGTTGGTCGTCGGGTGAACGGGTATAATCGGGAATCGTGCCGAGGGATGCCCCATATCCACGAACGTCGCCTCTCGGCGGCGGCGCCTCCATCTGCTGGTAGGTCAGCCCATCAACTCGAGTCAGGTCCGCGGCCAGATTGGCTACGAGTTCGGCAATCCGAGCACCCCCCGCGGCATTGATGCCAGATACATCGTCCGATGGTTTGTGGTAGTCCCCGTGCGCTCCGGTAAAAAAATGCAGCACGGGAACTCCGGCCGCATAAAACGGGGTCTGGTCCGAAGGGCCGTAGCCATCACCGCCGAGCAGGCAACCAATCTTCAACTCTTCACACAGGGGTTCAACCAACAACTTCCACTCCGCTGCCGAACCGCTACCCAGCACCGCTACCCGGTTGTCGCGCAGTCGGCCGACCATATCCATGTTGAGCATCGCCGTCAGAGCTTCGGGAGCGGACCCCGGAGGTGGATGGCGGGTAATCTGAGTGGAGCCGAGCAATCCCGATTCCTCGGCGGTGAACGCGACCACAACAACATCGCGGTCGAGTTCATCTCGACGCGCGGTGAGCAGCCGAGCCGCTTCCAGCAGAGCAGCGGTCCCAGAGGCATTGTCGTCTGCACCGTTGTGCGGCTGGATCATTTCCGGCACTAACGACCCCTCTCCCCCGAGGCCGAGATGGTCGTAGTGGGCTCCCAACAACACCGCACCGGGCAGACGATTTCCACCTGCCCTTATCCGGCCCACAATGTTGCTCACCCGCTGGGTTTTCTCGACAAGTTCCACGGACAGCCTGGCAACGGCGTTTCCGGCGAGCAGCGCTTGCGCCCAGGGACGTTTGATCACGGCGACCGGAATTCCGGCGCTACCCTGGTTATCCACCCGTAACATTGGAAGCTGTGGATCCTCCTGCTCAACGCCAGCGGGGGGTATGTCTGCTATCAGCAAACCAACAGCGCCGTGCTCGCGCGCGGTAAACGTCTTGTAACGCAGTCCACCTAGCCGGTTCTGCAGCCTCTCGTCGTCTTCGAACACACCGTTTTTCGGTGTGAACCGGCGCACCAGCACCACGGCGCCTTCAACGTCGATGCCCGCGTAATCGTCGATGCCGTGCTCCCTGGAAACAATACCCCACTCGGCGAATACCACCCGAGCCGTGATTTCGCCGTTCGCCGAGAACCCGGGGATGGTGAAATCCGCCGATGGCACGGTATGCCCGTTTACCGCTAGCGAAGTAGCGGGGCTCGCTTCAACGTCGACTACCACATCGAACGACTGCTGGTAGCCGCCCGCCCCCGCGGCCGGTTCCAGGCCGATCGCGGCAAAACGACCCTCCAGCCAAGCGGCCGCCGCCGCGAGGCCCCGGGTACCAATCCCTCTACCTTCCCGGGCATCATCCGCAAGCCAGGCAACGTCAGCCAGGTAGCGGTCCGCCGAACTCGTCGGGTTTCCGTTTTTACCGGCAGGCTGAGGGGCGTCAACCCAACGGGCAACATACACATCGGTGTCACCGGGGTTTGCCTGGTTACGATTCGAACCAAAAGCAAGTTGAGTACCGTCGGGTGAGAACATGGGAAAGCCATCAAACCCCGGGGTGTAGGTGATTCGTTCGAGCGCCGTACCGTTTACGTTGACAGCCCAGAGATCAAATTCCCGCCCCGCGGCATCCCCATGGTTGGAAGAGAAAATTATCCGATCCCCGTCCGGAAAAAAAGACGGCGCAAAGTTCGCACCACCAAGATAGGTGACCTGTCGGGCTTCTGAACCGTCTGCATTGGCAACCCAGATCTCCAGTTCCCCGGGCCGGATCAGACCCTCTTCGAGCAGGGCGCGATAATCCGTCAGCGCCTGCCCGTTCGGCCGGGAAGCACGCCAGACGATCATGGAGCAGTCTCGAGAGAAGAACGCGCCGCCATCGTAACCGGGTGTGTCGGTGAGACGTTTGACGTTTGCACCGTCGGCATCCATTCGTTAGAGATCCAGATCGCCATCGCGGGTCGAGGTAAAA
>JAPUJX010000058.1 GCA_027295975.1 Gammaproteobacteria bacterium | reverse complement strand
CGGGGTTTCGAAAAACACGATATCCGCCCGCACATAGGGGTCGGGGGTGGGGTAGTTCACCGATCCTTCGAACTCCTCTTTCGTACGGATCATGTCGGGTCCGAAGCCGGTCGCGGAGGCGAGCACCACCGCATGCCGAGGAGAGCCGAGCCGGGTGTCGTAACGGTCGAGTTCCTGACCAGCCGCCCCGCCGCCCAGTCCCGACGTTCCGATCCTGCCCTCGTCATCGGTGACCCCTTCCCAAATCCAGGCCGCCCGTGAGGTTCTGGACGCCGGGTTCACGTCGTAGTGGACGGCCCTGGCGAAACCCTGGGCGGCGAAACCGACGCCAACCAACTCGTTCGGGGCTCGGGCGTTGCGCCGCCACATGCCGCCGTATTCACCCGTGAACGCATGGTCTTTCTCGCCGTTCCCGGTCTGCCAGTTGCGCACACCATCTTCGGCTCGACGAAGTTCCATGGCCCCCGGCCAATCATCGCTGAACGCAACCCGCCAATAGAAGCCGTTGCCGCCCAGATAGATCAACCGGCCGCCGCCCCGCTGCCACTCCTGCAGTGCATCGAGCATGGCCGTTGACCAGTATTCGGGATGGGAAGAAGTGACGATCACCCGGTAGGGAGCCAGGGCCTGCAAACCATCATGGTGGAGGTCTTCGTCGGCAATGATGTCGTGACCCACGCCGACATGGGCCAGGAACGCGTTGATGTCGGTGTCGGGGGTGAAATTCCAGCCGTCGGCGCCCGGTCGAAGGTGAAGCACGGGCCGCCGGCGTGAGCTGAACATCACGCCACTGCCGTCGGTGTGCTTTTCATACATCGATGGGCCGACGTCGGGGTGGGTTCTCACGTATTCGTGCTCCGCGCGGAGCCTGTTTTTTTTCACGATGAAGTCGGCCCCGTCGAACAGCATGCGGTGGTTGGCATAAGCCAGGTACGTGGCTGACGACATGAGAAGAGCCACATCCGCGGTGGGCGCGCCTTCGGCCGGGCGCACGAAAAACGGCACCCGGTCTTCCTGAACGGTACCGTCGAGGTGCTCAGAGGTCGTGTGAAAGGCATAAATCCCGCTCGGCAGGTCGGTCGGCAGCGTCAGCACTGCCGTTGCCGTCCATGCCGCATCGTAGAGATCGTCTTTGTGGAAGTGGACGGCGTTCCAGTGTGAGGGTTGGTCGGTCCAGCGTTGCTGACTGTTGTCCCAGGCAGGTCCGGTGACACCCCGCGCCGGTAGCTGGTGAAGTTCGCCGTGCCGGTTGTTGCCGCTGGTCTCGACCATACGACGGCTTGCCATCTCCCTGGACAAGTCCCACACGAGCATGGTGTCGTCGGCGCTGAGCTTCGGATGACCGATGCGGCCGTCGAAACAACCGCATTCCGGTGTGCCTCCAAGAATGAGACTGATGAGGTCTCGGTCACCCGCCGGTGCACCGAACGCCACTGCCTCGCCCGGGGACTCGAGCAGGTCACGGGCCGGTGAAGCCGACCGTTTTGAGTCGACGGTTGCGGTGACGTTCCCCAATACGAGATCGACCCCGATCGTCAGCTCGTACCAACGGTTTTTGGCCAGCATCTGCGAGCGCAGCGGTGTGAGCGTTCCAGCCAGGTCGACACAGATCAGTCCGCCGTCGATAACGATGGCCAGGTGGCCCTCGGATGTCTCGAGCCAGGCCAGTGTCTGCGGCTCTTCCGGACGGGTGGCGAGCAGACCGAACGTCAGCTCAACTCGCCGAGTGGCACGCAGCCCCCGAAGATCGACAACGGCGTAACTCCCCGGCCGCAGCGGTTGTTCCGCGAGTTCGACCGTGCCCGGAAGATCGCTTGCGATCTCCGCCTCGGAGAACCCCGGACCGTACGAGGTGGGGTCACCACAATCGATCCGAACCAGACTCAGTTTCGCCCGACCAGGGGTGTGGCTGGACGAGAACAGGGTGATTTTTTCACCCGCTCGCAGGGACCAGGGTTCACAGTAGCCGGTAATGGCTTTCGGTGGGCGTTCAGGCATCACTATTATTGTGACACGAGCATTGAGAGGTTAGTGATCATGGCCATGGGGTCGTTCGCGAAATTCGCGACAGCGAGCCTGTAACGACTCCGGAGACACGAATCCCCTGTCGGCCAGCAACGTTTCCAGAGCCGTGAGGAAGTGATCGTAATAAGCATAATCACCTTCATCCTCGCGACCCCGGAGTGCGATTGTCCTAATCAGATACCCACGGAATTCATCCCAGTCATAGAGTCCCGCCTCCGAGAGTGCCCGAGCCATCCCGAACACCGTGGCCTGCCAGGGCGCTTCGAAAATGAGTTCGCCATTCGCCATGGGTGGCTCTTCCATCCCGCTGAGTTCAGCGTTCACAACAGTGCAACCCCGATCATGGCATCCCGCGACACCCGGGCCGCCAATTCCTCTTCGCTTTGATTCTCACCATCCGAAGGCGGCTCGGGCAGCACCATGTAGCGGATCTCGGCACTCGAATCCCACACGCGCAGTTCCTTGGAGGCAGAAATCTCCACGCCGAAATCCTCCAGCACCCGACGCGGTTCCCGCACCACTCTGGCGCGGTATGATGGGTCTTTGTACCACTTTGGCGGCAACCCCAGCACCGCCCAGGGATAACAGGACCACAACGTGCAGACCACGACGTTGTGTACCTCCGGGGTATTTTCCACCACCACCAGCTTCTCGACCTGTCCGCCGGTAAACTCGAACTCTTCAATGGCACGAGTCCCGTCAGCCAGCAGGCGTGACTTGAAATCTGGGTCCTTCCAGGCTTTCGCCACAATTCTGGCACCGTTCATGGGGCCAACCCGCTCATTGAATTGAACGATGACCTCGTCCACCGCGGCTTCGTCGATCAGCCCCTTGTCGATCAGCAGAGATTCGATGGCCTCCGCTCGGATCGACTGTTGTGAAGCTGGATGATCATCGTGTTCGCTCACCTCAATCCCCTTTTATCCTTTTCGTTCAATTTGACTGGTCACGTTTTTTGCAGGTAGCTCTCGAAGAGATCGATATGCACCGCGAGCCCGGGTTCCGATTCCACGCCCCACAACTCCGTGCCGGAGAAAACAACCGTATACAGGTGTTCCGGGTTTTCTCCCCGACCATGGGCATTGCTGTCCGGTAACACCCAGCCATCGTGCCAGGCGGTGATCGAACCTTCGCGACCTCGGACATACGCGGGTAATCGCGTGTGGCCGGCGGTGCCGAACGAGCGGGTGCGTACCCGATCGCCTGTCCGAAAGACCGGTTTGGTGACCAGCGGACGGATCGAGCCGGAAATTTCACCCTCGTAATCCACGACGTCCGGTTCCGCAAACGGTCGGGCAGCCACCGTCCAGGCGGGGTTGGCGCCAAGCTCGAGCGCTCTGGCGGCGATCTCTTCGGTCTTAAGCACACCGGCCTCGACCAGGAGGTTTTCCACTCCCCCAAGCCAGCGCCCATAATAACCGTGACTCAAATAGGCAACGGGATCTATCCGCTCTACCGCGTGGCGAAACTGATCGGTGTTCATCAGCGCGCCGGCGGAACGTGCCGCGCCCAGCAGAGCAAACACCTTTGCCTCCCAGCGGCCGTGAAAAACCGGTTCGTCATCCTCGCGCAATACGCGACCGAAACCCTGCTTACCGCCGAAATCGTGAATGCCGTCCATCGTCTGCCTGAATCCCCGTTCCTACCTGCCTGAAACTTCTCGCAATACCGGAATGCCGTCATCCTCCGCGCCCAGCGCCATGGTGAATCGGTGGCGTCCCGCGGCAACTTCGTGCTCGATGCCGTCGGGCATGATGACCAGGGCGCTACCGTTACAGGGAATCAGTACCTGAAGCTCGAAAATTCCGCTATCGATGCTCCAGCGAACCTCGAACCGCCCGTTGACGCTATCGAAAGATGCCTCGGCGAAGCAGATGGAAGGACCTTCCGCAAAACCCACCCCGATAGGGGGACGAGGATGAATCCGTACTTTGCGATAAGCGTTGTGATCGACCGCCAGGTCGCCGTGCAAATCGAAGCCAGCCATGGATGTGTACAACCAGTCGGTCATGGCACCTGCCGCGATTCCCGGGTTACGCTCATCACCCCGCTCATCGACGAGGAGGGTCGCGCCATCGATGACCGGGTGTAACCAACTCGGCGCACTCGTCTGCAAGACCAGCTGATAAGCAAGATCCGCACGGCCTTCGCGGGTGAGCACATCCAGCAGGAATGGCGCGACAACCGGATCTATGGACTGGTGATAACCATCACCCCGGATTCTTCGTGCGAGCATGTCCAGCGCCAGCTTCCGCTCATCACCCTCGACGAGCCCGTGATGTAAAGCCAGTACATATCCCGTCTGTGTATCACCCACGAGACGCCCGTCGTGAGTCACAAACCTTTTGCGGAATGCCGATCGAATCATCCCGGCAAGCTCATCATAGTTTTCCAGGTCACTCAATTTACCCAGCACCCCGGCAATGCGGGCCGCCTGCCTGGCGCTCGCGTAGAAAACCGCCGTTGCCATCAGGTCTTCAGAATCGTCGCTGGACCTGGCGAGAGGATTGTCGCTGGACTGCCGAATGAGGTCCGGGAAGCGATCCCGCAATCCAGCGAGAAAGTCGACGACAACCGGATAATACCGTTCCAGGGCGCGCCGGTCGCCAAACCGTCGATATAGATTCCAGACGCCGTGGATAATGGCATCAGACCAACCAGCACCACCGTCTCCTGCGAGCATCGGGATACGCGGCAGCGGCGGAACGGCAGGTGGAAACCCACCTTCTTCGAGCTGCGCATCCTGCATGTCGTGCAACCACTTGGCGACAAACGCGCTGATATCCATGTTGAACGCGGCTGCCGGGAGGAACGCCTGGGTGGGTCCAGTTTGCGCAAACCGCTCGTCACTTGCGATCCCGGCCATGGGAACGTCGACAAAACTCGAGCGCACGGTCCAGCTGATGTTGTTTTGCAGCTTGTTCAAAAACGGATGGTCACAGCGAAATTCGCCCGTGGTCTCGAGCGCCGCGGCCACCACTACAGCCTCCACCGCAAGTATCCCACCCTTGAGGAACTCTCCGGATATCTCCAGATAGCGAAATCCATGAAGGCTGAATTCCGGCTCGAACGACTCTCCGTTTTCATCGCCGCGCACGGTGTAATCGTCTACCCCGGCGTCGAGTGGGGGTTTGAGTTCTCCGCCGTCGGTGATGTTCCGTGCATACCGCAATCTGATGTGACTGCCACGCTCGAGGATGAGCGAAACGTTTGCTCTGCCGAGAAAAATCTGTCCGAAATCGTATATCAACCGCTCCGTGCCCAGGGACCCGAAACGGTGCAGCGGCTCCTGCAACGGCTGCAGTTTTCGTACCGGCCTTATCGGAGGGCTCGAACTGGCGATCAGCCGCCGGGGCAGCGGGTCCGCGACAGCAACCGGATACCAGCTTTTGTCGTCATATCCCGGCGTACTCCAGCCCGGCAGATATTGCCGCCCGTCTACACTTTCACCGCGGTGTAAATCCGCCTGCAGTATCCACGAACGCTGCCACTTCCATTGGTAGTCCGAAGCAACGACCAACGTGCCGCCGGTCGCCGTGGTCACCTGGAGCTGGGCGAGGAGTAATGGCCGGTTCCCATAGTTCTCGCGGTCCGTATGAGCCAGCGCACCACAATACCAACCATCGCCGAGAATCACCCCCAGCACGTTGTCACCCGGGCGCACAAGCCCGGTTACGTCGTAGGTCTGGTAATAAACCCGTTTTCCGTAGTCGCACCAGCCGGGGGCGAGAGTGTCTTGTGATACCCGCTGGCCGTTCATTTCGGCGCTATACACGCCCAGCGCCGTTATGTACAAACGCGCGCGGCGGAAGTCCTCCGGCAACTCGAACGCCCGGCGCAACAGAGGCACATGCGCACCGTTCGCGCGGCTGCCCATGAGCGGCGTACCCACCCAGCGTGCATGCCAGTCCTGGTCGTCGATCAAACCCGTTTCGAATCGCGCCGCGTCACTCCAGGGGCTGGGCATGCCATCGCTATCAAAGGTGCGAACTTTCCACCAGACCGACCTGCAGGATTCCAGCGGCGCACCCGCATATTCGATACCGCACACCTGCCCACTGTCGATCTTGCCGCTATCCCAGAGATCGGCTTCATCGGCTTTCAACCTGTCGACATCGCTGCTTGCCAGAATGCGATAAGCGGTTTGAATTTCCGCACGGCGCTCATCAACGACCCACCAGGAAAGTCTGGGCCGAGGTTCGTCGATACCAAGGGGGTTGGAAAGGTACTCGCAGCGAAGCCTTACAGGTGCACCAAGCATTAATGCTCCATATCCATCCTTCGGGAAGCTTTCCGCAACAAGCTGTCGGTAAGTCTGCCCCGAGACAGTTTTCCGCGCAAGGGTTCACGGTCGGCGGTTGGAATCACTAGCCTGGATTATTCATGAAGAAGCGTAGCGAGGTTGTCGAGAGTAGTAAATCACCGGGCCTCGCAGGCAGGGTGGCGCGGACTGGAGGGCGCGGGTCCCGTCCCAAAGGGACGGGCGCGTGCATTAACAGCACGTCGAGCACCCGGAGGGAGCACGCCCTGCCTGCGAGGCCCGGCGTTTTGCTGCTATCGGCGACCGCAGTAGCTTGTTCATGAATAATCCAGGCTCGGGGTCTCATGGTGAAAAAGTGATCCTCAAAGTCGTTTCTACCGAGTTGTCAGCCCCGAAAGTAACTCAACCGAAAGTCTCACCACCTCGTCGAGTCGATCGTGGTGAGCCCAATGCCCCGCCTCCGGAATATCCACGAGCCGGACGTCGTCGAAGTGCCTTTCCGTGCCATGCTGTCCGATTCGATGAGGAAATCCTTCCCTTGCGTTAATGATCAGCACCGGGCAGGTGATGCGCTCCCACAGGGCGACTATCTCCTCTTCCGGAATGCCGTAGGCGGCAAACGCGTGGGTATAGTTGTCGTACTTCCAACTGTAGCTGCCGTCTTCGTTCTGGTGACTTCCATGAATCGTCAGGTGCCGCGCCTGCTCTTGAGACAGGTGGGCGTTAGCGCGGTGCATCCTTTCATACGCCCTTTCCAGCGACGGGTAGCGGCGCGGCTGTCGTCCCGCCAGGTGGCGGTTGTTGTCGATCCACTGCCGAACACGCTCATGAGCCGGGGCCCCCTCGAATCTCCCGGGCCACAACCCCACGCCTTCGATGATCACCAGGGCGGTGACGGTCTCTGGATATACCCCTGCATATAAAGCCGCGAGGGTTCCTCCCATCGAATGGGCGACCAACACCGTGGGCGCCAATTGCGCTTGTCTGATGAGCTGAGCAAGATCGTACACATAATCGATCTGGTGGTAGCTCGAACCGCGAGCCCACTCGGAATCCCCATGCCCACGCATGTCTGGAGCGATGATGTGATAGTCGTCGAGAAAGGCGCGCGCAAACCAATCCCAGGTGTGGCAATGATCCTGGACGCCGTGCACCAGCAGCATATTCGGGGCGGTGACGTTGCCCCAGTCCAGATGATGCAGTCGCAATCGCTGTGAGTAAAAACTGTGGGAGGTTGGGGTTTTTTGCTTCATATCATATTGGTGTTCGTGGCTTCTGCCGCCTCGCCAAGCAGACGTTCTCGATGTTCGCGAAACGTTCGTTGAAGAAATTCCTGCAACGCCTGCAAGCGCACGAGGTTACGCAGGTCCGGGTGAATCAACATCCACACATCCTGCAATTCGAGGGATTCGATTCCGGGGAGCCGCTGCAACTCCGGGTCCGGGTCGCCTAATGCGCAGGGCACCAAGCCGATACCCAGGTCGCCCCTGATGGCGGCAAGTTGCAATCTCAAGCTGCCGGAACGCATACCATCCGGCATCGTTGCAAAGTGTCTCATCTTCACCGGGGTTTCGAGCGTGCTGGCGTCCAGATCGGTTTCAATCCACGAACAAGCCTGGGGCTCGGTCCAGGGCTCGTGATCCTGCAGATAGCGGCGGCTGCCATATACGGCTGCAGTGTACTTTCCCAACCGGCGTCCGACCAAGTGATCCGGTGGGTCGTCCGTCAGCCGGATGGCAAGATCTACCTGATGTCTGTCCAGGTCGGGGTTCTGATATGCCGCTACGAATTCCAGCTGCACCTCCGGGTAACGACGGGAGAACCCGGCAAAATCGTGATTCAGAAGATTCTCCGCAAACAAATCGTCAATCGTGATTCTCAAACGCCCGGCCATGTCCCCGGTTCGATATTGCAGACGCCGCTGAATTCCACTGAGTTCCGCCGCAACCTCGTCAACCTCCTGAATAACTTCAGACCCTGCCGGCGTGATCCGCAAGCCGCTGGGCGTGCGCGTGAACAGTCTCACCCCTAATCGGCGCTCGAACTGATCCAGGCGACGGGTCACCGTAGATGGGTGTACTCCAAGCAGGTCGGCGGCTTTACGAACTGACCCCGAGTGGGCCACGGCGGTGAAGTACTTGAAATCGTCCCAGTCCATTCCTCAATCATAACGGTGTTGCAAAAACGCAACAAGCTGTTGCGTTACCTAAGGTTGCAATTTGTGTTACTTAAAGTAACATAGCCTCGTGATCGTTGAGGGGTACCCGAAATCCCTCCCCTCCCCTTCCTCGGGTATCCCTCCGTATCATCCCTCCTAACTTAGCAGGCAGGGTCGAAGATCTCGGATTTTTGACCCTGCCGCTGTTTTCTGGGTGGCGCCCAATAACAGACCGGTACCCATCAGCAACGGAGCCTCGCTGCCGCGCTCACAGCTAGAAGGTAGCAAATTCCACCCAGACCGAGAGACAACCCGGGGTCACCGAGCCACGCCACCACCAGCCAACCCAGCAGCGGACCCGAAGCCGAACCGAAATCCGAAGCCGTCACATAACGCGCAAAAGCCGCGGGACCCTGACGGCTGGCTGTACCCGTAACACCAGCCTGCAAGCCGGTGCCGCAGATAAAAAACACAATGATCGCCAGCATGAACAACGTCAGCGGCGGATGCAGCGATGCCGCTACGAGCGCGAGGCCACCGGTACCCAGATACATCATGGATGCACGACGAACACCATATCTGTCGGTTGCCCCTCCAAGCCAGGGTGCCACCGCCGTGTCCATCAGGTAACGGATACCCAACAGTAGACCCGTCAGCGTTGCCGCGCTGAACAACCCGCCGGCACCCACATAACCCACCATGCTGGCACCGAGGGTGCCCATGACAAATCCCGGTCCGACCGCACCTAAAGTAAAACCAAGTACTAACAACGCCCCGGGCAAAACATTGCCCGCGAGAGCGACGGACGGGTTACCTCGTGCCTCTGGGCGCAACCCGGCGGCCGCCAACGGCAGGCTCACCAGGCTCACGACCGCCAGCATCAACACTCCGGCAGCGAAGCCAAACAGGTCAACCAGTACCGCACCCCCCAACAAACCCGCCACTGAACCCGCCCGCGAAAAGCCGTTGTACATCCCCATCGTGCGTCCCACCCG
>JAPUJX010000579.1 GCA_027295975.1 Gammaproteobacteria bacterium | reverse complement strand
AACGGAAGCTCGCACCAAATACGGACTGAGCGACGAAACGACCCTGACGCGGGATCCCGACGTCCTCGACACCTGGTTCTCTTCGTCGTTGTGGAGTTTCGCGACCCTCGGCTGGCCGGAGGAAACCGAAGAACTCTCCCGCTATCACCCCACGGACGTTCTCGTTACCGGACATGACATTATTTTCTTCTGGGTAGCCCGGATGATCATGATGACCCTCAAGTTCACCGGCGAAATTCCATTCAAGAAGGTTTATATAACCGGAATGGTTCGGGACTCGGAAGGCCGGAAGTTGTCCAAGACCAAAGGCAACGGCCTCGATCCGTTGGACCTCGTCGACGGCATCAGCCTCGAGGACCTGATTGCCAAACGAACCACAAACCTCACCCAGCCTCAGATGGCGCCCGCTATCGAGAAGGCCATACGAAAAGATTTTCCGAATGGTGTGCCCTCATACGGTACCGATGCGATGCGGTTCACCTACTGCGCGCTCGCGAGCACGGGGCGTGATATCCGTTTCGATCTCAACCGTATTGATGGGTATCGGAAGTTCTGTAACAAGCTGTGGAACGCCGCCCGATTCGTTCTGATGAATTGCCGGGAAGCCGACCTCGAAGGTGAGGTAGTCTTGAGCCTGGCGGATCGGTGGATCCTTTCGCGCAGCCATCATCTGATAGGGACCTCCGAACACGCCATCGACGCTTATCGTTTCGACCTTTACGCCAATACGGTTTACGAGTTCGTCTGGCACGAATACTGCGATTGGTACCTCGAACTCACCAAGCCCGTGCTCTGGGATGAAAGCGCGGATCCCGGGGTTATTCGGGGAACACGGCAAACGCTCCTGGGGGTACTCGAGGTTCTGCTGCGAGTGGCACACCCGATCATACCGTTCATCACCGAAACCATCTGGCGCGAGGTAGCCCCGCTGATCGGCAACAACCATCCGACGATCATGTTACAGCCGTTCCCGGATGCCGATGAATTCCCCGAAGACGCCGAAGCCGATGGGGCCATAACCTGGCTCAAAGGGGTTGTGGTCGGAGTACGCAACATTCGCGGCGAAGCCAACATCAAACCCGATCAGGCGGTGAGCCTGTTGTTTCAAGGTGGCTCCAGAAACGACCGGCAACTATCGGCAAGCACCGAGTCGCTCTTCAAGCGACTTGCCAATATCGACGACATTCAATGGCTGGAGGACGAGACAGAGCCACCCCCCAACGCTTTGACCCTGGTCGGCGATCTCAAGGTGATGGTGCCCCTTGGCGGCCTCATAGATGTCGAAGCCGAACGGGCACGACTCGCTAAAGAAGTCCAGAAGAAGGAGCAGGATCTCAATCGCCAGGAAGCGAAGCTCGAAGATGAGAACTTCGTTGCGAAAGCGCCCCGGGAGGTGGTTGCCAAAGTACGAAACAAAGCCGAGGAGACACGTGCAGCACTCGCGACGCTGCAGGCGCAACTCGACTCGCTGAACACCCTGTAACCGCGTCTCGTGACCGGCTGAGCGATCCCGGCGATGGAGGCCAGGGACTATGCCGACACCCGTCAATTCCACAATTTGTGACGTCGGCAGGCCGCGCCCGGTGCGGTCTCGAACCTGCGGATAAGAATCTGTGAACGCCGTCACGGGTTGAGCGGCGTACTCTTCTCGGCTGCCGCAGGTGCAACCTGATCTAATTCTGCAAGAGACCTCAGGGGGCGGACGCACGGTGACTCAGCCAAAATTAGTATCGATAGACTTTTCGGCGAAACAGGAATCCCCTCTTTCGCCCATCCTGAATACCGTTTGCAAGCGAGCGGAAGAACAATTGAACGCTCTCGTGCAGAGCCTGTTCAACAACATCGACGACGCGCTTTTCGAGATGGCCGACCGGTCCCACAGCGACAAGGACCAGACTGTCTATTTCGATTCCATGCGGGTGATAAGGCTGCGGCGCGAAGCCATCGGCAGCCAGTTCATCGCCAAATTCAAACACGGATTCGGCCAGGCGTTTCAGCCTGCAAGGCCTGACGAAAACGAAGAGGAATTCGAGGAATTTCTGGACGATATCTCTCTGGTTGACAACGACGATCTGGAAGTTTCCGTAGCCGTCACGACGATCGTATCCAAGGTAACCGGCCTGTTCCCTCTGCCGATCATGCGGTTGACCAGGCGATTCGATCATCTTTCGGATACCGTCGGTATCTCCGAGGCGGCAAACCCCCTCGGACCACGCCTGTTGAGCCAGTCGTTCGTGGCCAGCATCGAATGTCTGGACGTCGACATGAAGATGAAACTCATCATCCTCAAGTTGTTCGAGCGTTTCGTCATGGAACGTCTGGGGCCGATTTTCGACGAAGCCAATACCCTTTTGGCCAATGCGGGTGTCCTGCCGGATCTCGAGCGCAAATTCAGGCAAACGCGTAACCGTCGAGAAACCCGCGATTTCGAGCCGGTTACAACCACTGGCGATCACGCGCCACCCTCCGGTTACGAGTTCAACACCATACAAACGCTGCTTGCATCCGTTCGCGGTTCCACCCACACGACAGCGATTGAAGGTGGCTCGGTCATCAGCACCGAGCGTCTCCTGAGCGCTCTGTCGGCGGCCCAGAGCAACGCCGTTGAACGTCCCATCGACATCGAGGCGGTACCGCGGCTTCTGGATCTACGGCAGATCGTCGGCATCCGATCTTCGGACGCTGGTGGAGGTGACGAAACCAACATGGGGCAAGCGGACGAAGATGTGGTCAACTTCGTGGGCATGTTGTTCGATTACATTCTGAACGATCGCAATCTGGCCATCCCGATGAAGGCACTCATCGCCAGACTGCAGATTCCCATCGTGAGGCTTGCAATCGTCGATAAGACGTTTTTCCAGAGAACCAGCCATCCGGCCCGGCGGCTGCTCAACGAACTGTCCAGTGCTGGAATCGGTTGGAGCAATGCAGCCGAGCTCAAGCGGGACGCGATGTACAACAAGTTGGAATCCATCGTCCTGCAGATTCTGAATGGTTTCGCCGATGACGCCCGGCTATTCGAAGCGCTGGCGGCGGAACTCAGGGCGTTCGTCAAAATCGATCAAAAACGTCGCACGCTGGTGGAGCGGCGCGTCAGGGAATCCGAGCAGGGCAAGGCAATAGCTGCCGCCGCCAAAGAGACGGTGGAGCGACTCATCAGCCGGAAGACGACCGGTATGTCCATACCGCCGGTGGTGCGACGATTTATCATCGATACCTTCGCCAGGATTCTGGTTTACACCCATGTCAACCATGGCGAGGCGTCCGACGAGTGGCAATCAATGGTGCAGGTCCTGGACGATCTGCTCTGGTGCCTGCACCCGATGACGAAGGCCGCCGACGTCAACAAACGTAATGCGCTCGTCGCGCGGCTGTCAGGGCAACTTTCGTTTGGAATGAAGAGCATCAACGTCACCCGGACCGTGCACGACGAGCAGCTTGAATGCCTGGAAACCCAACTACGGCAGATTACCGAAAACGATCGAGTGTGTCTGGAAGACGACAAACGGCAGGATGACACCTGCCCGACAAGTTTCGAAGAGCTGGACGAGATCGAGCTGACCGAACCCATCGACAGTTTTGCGAACATGGAGACGGTAGCGGTCGAGCCCGAGTATTTGAAGCCTATCGAAGGGCTCGAGGAAGGTAGTTGGGTCGAGATGAAACAGGACGGCGCCTGGTTGCGCTGTAAGTTGTCGACGATTGTTCAGCCCGGAGACCATTATGTGTTTGTCAATCGTCGCGGTATGAAGGTAGCCGAAAAGACCCGCACCGGCCTTGCCGTCGAACTGAAGCGCAAATCGTTGAGGGTTCTGGACGAATCATTTGTATTCGACCGCGCCCTGCGGGCCGTGATCGGTAAACTGCGGAAGATACAGGGGATCGAGCCGCTGTCGGGCACGACACCATGAATGACCGGCGCTTTGGACACACCAGGCTCGACTCATCGAACAATCTGTAACAGCACCTTGCCGACGGTTGTGTTGCCGGTAATCAGCGCGTGAGCGGACTCCGCTTCCTCGATGGGGATGACAGCTTCCACAATGGGTTTGATCTCACCTGTCGCGAGATACGGCCAGACTCGTTCCCGCAACGCATCCATGACAGCGGCCTTGGCGGCAATGGGCCTCGCCCGTAAGGTCGAGCCGATAATGCGCAGGCGTTTCATCATCATGAGTCCGAGGTGGAGGGGTGTTTCCATCCCGCCCATCAAGCCAATCACCACGAGCCGCCCATCGGTGTTCAAACTCGCAAGATTATCCGCGAGATAACCCGCCCCAACCGGATCGAGGATCACATCCACACCGGTGCCGCCGGACCACTCCATTACGGACTCACGAAAACTACCCTGGTGCCGGTCCCACCCCTCGTCAGCACCAAGGGCCTGGCAGCGCGCAACCTTCTCGCTATTGCCCGCGGTAACGAAACAGGGGTTGTTGGTTGTTTTGCACAACTGGATTGCCGCGGTTCCAACACCGCTTGCTCCGGCATGCAGCAATACCCGCTCCCCGGTTTTGAGGCCGGCCTCCATGTAGAGGTTCAAATAGGCGGTGGCGAAAACTTCGGGAATCGCCGCCGCATCGAGCATCGTCAACCCTTCGGGAATGTGCAGCACCTGTCCCGCCGGAACGACAACCTGTTCCGCATATCCACCGCCGGCGAGCAACGCGCACACCGCGTCACCAGTGGCAACTCGAGTCACCCCTTCGCCTACTTCGAGCACCTCTCCCGCACATTCCAGACCCAGGATGGTACTCGCGCCAGGGGGGGGCGGATAACCGCCTTGACGTTGTGCGAGATCCGCACGGTTGACAGCCGTGGCATGCACCCTGATGCGAACCTCGCCCACGCTCAAATCGGGTTCGGCAACCTCCTGCCAGACCAGCTGCTTCTCTACGACAACGATGGCTTTCATCACCATGACATCCGCATCTTGACCCCCCGGTCATGTAACTGTTTCTTCAGTTCGCTGACGGTGTAGTCACCATAGTGAACCATGGACGCGACGAGGGCTGCATCTGCCCTGCCGGTAGTGAGCACATCGTAGAGGTGATCCGGTTTTCCGGCACCCCCGGATGCGATGACGGGAATACGCACGGCCTCGGCGAGCATGGCGGTGAGTGTGAGTTCGTAACCGTTGCGGGTGCCATCCGCGTCGATGGAGTTGACAACCAGTTCACCCGCTCCCAGCTTTTCGCCTTTGCATGCCCAATTCAGTGCATCGATACCCATGGGCGTGCGTCCACCGTTTATCACTATCTCATAACCGGAGGGGAACTGATCGCTGCGTTCGACTCTACGAATGTCCATGGACAACACGATGTTCTGATCCCCAATGGCTTCAGCACATTCGCTAATGAGTTCCGGGCGCACCACGGCGGCAGAATTGACATTGATCTTCTCCGCTCCGGCGAGACGGAGATCGGTGGCATCGGCAACAGAGCGAACGCCTCCCCCAACAGACAGGGGAATGAAGACCTGCTCGGCAACCTTCTCTACTACATCCAGCATGATGTTGCGTTTTTCACTCGAGGCGGTGATATCGTAGAACACGAGTTCATCGAGTCCATCCGCATAATATTCCCGTGCTTTTTCAACCGGATCGCCGATATCCCGGGTGTCTACGAACCTGACACTTTTGGCTAGCTTGCCATCGCGCACATCCAGACAGGCAATCAACCGTTTGCTCAACATCCGCCATCCCAGTTTTTGAAGCTCGCCAGGAGTCGAAGGCCCACGCGACCACTCTTCTCCGGGTGAAACTGAGTTGCAAAGTAGTTTTTTCGTCCCACCGCGCTGGCGAACTCCGATTCGTAGTCCGTGACCGCGTAGACGTTTGACCGATCCTGGGGTTGCGGAAAATAGCCGTGTACAAAATAAAACTCATCACCCGCTTCAATGCCCTCCAGCAGTGGATGAGATTGCACCACGCGTACCTCGTTCCAACCCATATGGGGTATCTTCAACTCGGGATTATCCAAGCGAAAACGGAGCACTTTACCGGGAATGAGACCCAGGGTGTTTTGATCACTCTCTTCGGAATGATCGAGAGAAATCTGCAGACCAAGACAGATTCCGAGTACCGGACGACCTGAAGTGATCACCTCTTTCAGGGCGACATCCATACCCGTGCTGCACAGGCTTTTCATCGCGCTGCCCGCAGCCCCTACCCCCGGGAAAATTACCCGCTCCGCTTCGCTGACGCGGCGGGGATCGGCGGTGATTTCCGCCTCCAGCCCAACCTCGGCGCAAGCACGCTGCACACTGCGCAGATTTCCTGCATCGTAGTCGATAATTACCGCCAAGGTTTACTCATGACAACTCGAGGGAGCGCGGATATTATCCCATCATCTGAGAACAAAAAAGCTCAACCCTTTGTTCACGACCAGCAAAGAAGGAGAAGCCGTGTCCCGCGGGATTCTGCTGGTTAATCTCGGCACCCCGAATTCTCACGAAGTAGCGGATGTCCGCAGTTATCTGAATCAGTTTCTCATGGACCCATACGTTCTGGACGTACCATGGGTACTGCGGCGGCTGATCGTCTCCTGCTTCATTCTCCCGTTTCGACCGCCACGAAGCGCAGCGGCCTACGCGAGTATCTGGGAACCGGAAGGGTCACCACTACTCTTGCACAGCCGGGCTTTGGAAACTTCGATCGCGAGTCATTTTCCCATACCATGCGCGGTTGCCATGCGTTACGGCGAACCGAGTATCGAAAACACGCTGAATCAACTTCACGACCAGGGTGTTCGAGAACTTCTCCTTGTCCCGCTCTATCCTCAACACGCACAATCAACTCGCACGACATCCATCGAAGCGGTGCAGAGATTATTGCCGAATGACATGAGTGTGCGCGTGTTCGCGCCGTTCTTCGACCGGCCCGGGTATATACATTCTCTAGCTGCCAGCATAGAAGAACACCTGACCTGCCAGTGGGATCATTTGTTATTGAGCTATCATGGTTTGCCGGAACGGCACATCACCCGTTCCGATCCAACGGGAAATCATTGTTTACAACGTGACGACTGTTGCTCGACCCCCTCTCCGGCGCATGACGGTTGTTATCGCCATCAGAGTTATCGCACCTCGGAGTTGTTGGCGGCACGCCTGCAGATTCCCAACGAGCGTTATTCCGTAAGCTTTCAATCCCGACTCGGTCGGTTACCGTGGTTGACCCCGTACACGGACGACGTACTGCGGAAACTGCCCGGTCAGGGAATCAAACGACTGGTGGTCGCATGTCCTGCATTTGTTGTCGACAACCTGGAAACGTTGGAGGAAATCGGCATCCGCGGCAGAGAAACTTTTCTCGCGGCAGGGGGAACCGAACTGACGCTGGTTCCGTGCCTCAATGACAACGGAGACTGGGTCAAGACACTGGCCCACTGGTGCAGAGAAACTTTCGCCGAAAGCCAGAATCGTACGGCCGAAAAAGCCTAGAGTTTCCAGGTAGGAGATTTATCGGTAACGATGCGGGCACCGTTGAACTTGGAACAGCGCGTCTACCGGACCGTCGCTGCCAACTCCGCAACAGCGGAGTAAAAGCTCTGGATCAACGGCTGGGAGAACATTGATTTACGCGCGACAAAACGCACCGGGCGATTGAGTCCGACTCCGTTCAGGGGAATCAGCTTACTTTCCGGGATGCCCAGGGTGGCAGCGACACCAGCGGGGACGAGACCGTGGCCAAACCCCGCCAAGGCCATCTGCGCCACGGAGAAAAAAGACTCCAACGACACCTCGCGCTTCAAATGTAACCGCTTGAGATCGTCCTCGATGGAACGCCAGGCACCCGAACGGGACTCGATGGTGATCACGAAAAGCTCATCACCCACCTGGTATTCCAGGGTCTCGAGCGCCGAGGGTACGATGACCAGGGCTTCGAGCCGAACCACCTCGCTCTGCAGGTCCACGTCTGCATCGGAGGAACCCGTGCAGAGCCCAACCATGTACTCACCCGATCGGATACGATCCAACACAACCGGTGATCGCTGCGCGTGAAAGGTCATTTCGACCTCCGGCATCTGCTTGCGAACCTGGGCAAACAGCCTGGGACCCCAACTGGCGAGTATCG
>JAPUJX010000578.1 GCA_027295975.1 Gammaproteobacteria bacterium | reverse complement strand
CCGCGTCACAAGTGCTGAAACGTGACGTGCTGCTCTACAGCCTGCTGCCCCATTCCCACTTCCGGGGTACGGCGTCTGATTTCATCGCCATCTACCCGGACGGTGAAGAAGAGGTGTTGCTGTCGGTACCGAAGTACGACTTCAACTGGCAGACCAGCTACGAGTTCAAGGAGCCGAAGATGTTACCGGCGGGAACCAAAATCGTACATCACACGACCTGGGATAACTCCGGGCAGAACCTGGCCAATCCCGACCCCAGCATCGAGGTGACCTGGGGCGAGCAGACGTTTGAAGAGATGCTGTTTGGCGCCGTCACGTTCCGCTACCTGGACGACAGTACCGAGGAACCGGTGAACCGGTTGAGCAGGGCCAGCGACTAGCGAACTCACTGACTACACCTGAGACACCTGAGCGAAACGAACAACGCCCGCCATGCGAATCCGCATGGCGGGCGTTTTGCTGCCGGCCGCTTGTTGTTCGACACATCGTGGCGATCGCCTGTGATCTGAACTCGCCCGTGCTACATTAGCCGAAATTGTAGTTAGGCGTCCTTGAGGGGGAGGGTCTTGTCGTACCGCGGCGTTTTCGCGCTGGTTCTGTTGATATTTACCTGGAGCGAGCGCTCGACGAGCCGTCGAGTTATTACTGCAGCCTCGCCGAAGGCATCGCGGTTGCCGAGGATGGTGCGTGGGTTGCGTTCAAGCTGCGGGAAGGCGCCCGCTTCCACGATGGCGTCCCCCTCACGGTTGATGATCTCGTGTTTTCGTTCAACGCTTTCAAAGAGCAGGGCGGACCGCCGATTTCACTCCCGTTGGAGGTTTTTGAACGAATCGAAGTCATCGGTCCCCGAGAAGTGAAGTATTGGATTACTCCCCTTGCTCGTGGCAATGCCGTGCTGCCGATCCGGCTTGGCAACCTGCCGGTGTTTCCGCATTCGTCACGTTGGGTGTCATGTTGACGCTGTTGATATTCATCGGCGAAGCGGTTCGTGACGCGTTTGATCCACGGCGTTCGTTGAGTACTTCCCATGTCTGAGCCGATTCTCCAGATAAAAAACCTGTCAGTGCGTTTTGGCCTGGTCGAGGCGGTGCGCGGAGTGTCGCTGGATATTCATCAAGGTGAAACGCTGGCCATTGTGGGTGAATCCGGATCCGGGAAATCCGTTACGGCGCTGTCCGTGCTACAACTTTTACCCTACCCGATGGCCTCGCACCCAACGGGTTCCGTGCGGGTTGAAGGCCGGGAACTCATGGGTGCAAAACCAGCGGTACTTCGCGAGATTCGGGGTGCTGTCGTGAGTATGATTTTTCAAGAACCGATGACTTCGTTGAACCCGCTGCACACGGTGTCGAGGCATATCGGTGAGACGTTGATGTTGCACAAGGGGTTGAGTCGCAAAAAGGCACGGGGGAAAATACTGGAGCTTCTCGAGCTTGTTCGTTTGCCTGATGCGGCGAGCAAACTTGGCGCTTATCCTCATGAACTCTCTGGTGGGCAACGGCAAAGGATCATGATTGCCATGGCGCTGGCCAACGAGCCGCGTCTGCTGATTGCCGATGAACCGACCACGGCGTTGGATGTCACGATTCAAGCACGCATTCTGGAACTCCTGAAAACCCTGCAATCCGAACTTGGTATGGCGCTGATGCTCATTTCCCACGATCTCGGCATCGTCAAAAAAATGGCCGACCGGGTCTGCGTAATGACGGAGGGGGAAATCGTGGAAACCGGCGACACGAAGAAGATCTTCGAAACGCCGAGCCACGTTTACACCAGACATCTGCTGGCGGCGGAGCCGAAAGGACGTCCCGTACCCGTCAAGCACAACGGTGCGATCCTGCAGGCGAACCACGTAAACGTGGCTTATGAGATCGGCAAGGGCTGGCTGGGCAGGAAACGGAAATTCCTGGCGGTCAACGATCTCTCATTCTCTATTGGCAAAGGTCAGACGTTGGGGGTGGTTGGAGAATCGGGCTCGGGTAAAACCACGCTGGGGCTGGCCCTGTTGCGGCTGCTGAAACCTACCGGTGACATCGAGTTCAACGGCTCGGATATCCAGGCGCTGAACGCGAAAGAACTCAAGCGGATGCGCCGGCATATGCAGATCGTGTTTCAAGATCCGTTTGGAAGCCTGTCGCCGCGACTGTCATTGTTGCAGATCGTGGGGGAAGGATTACATGTTCATGAACCGCAACTCACCGGGGATGAACGTGCAACGCGCGTCGCCGATGCGTTGACCGAGGTTGGTCTGGATGCGGCATTCATGAACCGCTATCCCCACGAGTTTTCCGGAGGGCAGCGGCAGCGGATCTCCATTGCCCGGGCACTTGCATTGCGACCGCGGTTTCTGGTGTTGGATGAACCGACGTCGGCTCTGGACATGTCGGTGCAGGCGCAGATCGTGGATTTGGTGCGCGAACTGCAGGAACGACACCAACTGACTTATCTGTTCATCAGCCACGACCTGAAGGTTGTGCGTGCAATAGCCCACCACATCATCGTGATGAAGGACGGCTCCGTCGTCGAGCAGGGTCTGACGGATGATGTGTTCGATAATCCGCAGACGGAGTACACGAAGGAACTCATGGCCGCTGCATTCGTGCGCTAGTGTCCTGTCCCATAAATAACTTTGCTAAGTCGCGTAGGATTTTTCGTGCCCGGCAAGGGCGCGCCCGGGTGGGCGCGATAGCAGTTTGCGTTGCAAACTGCAGAGCAACCCCGAAGGGGTTGCCGAGGACGCCGTGTGGTAGACCCCACACAAGGACGACCAACGCAGCCGGGGGCGAAAAAGACCAGCGGGTTGATGAAGTTATTGTGGGACAGGACATTAGCGAGGCTCCGCCTCAGACCGACGAACATGTAGGTTTGCAATTTAAGTGTCGGGCAAAAACTTGACGCTCAAGAAGACTAAGCCGTGAACACCGCAGTGAGGTCGGCGGTACTCATAGTCGCGCCGCGCTCGGCCCTTCCAGGGTACCCTCATTACGCGAACTTGCCCCAGCGGGTCAATTCGCTCCATTCGGCTTCGCTTA
>JAPUJX010000577.1 GCA_027295975.1 Gammaproteobacteria bacterium | reverse complement strand
ATGAGGAGGAGTAACGCAGCCAGAGGCAAGAAGGACCAGTAGATCGTTAACTTATTTGTGAAACAGGACACTGGGACTTTCTTCCAATATTCTCTAGAATCTCGCGCCTTTCCCATTAGGGCGCCGATGTGGCCAGAGTTTTCATCGACGGACAGGCGGGTACCACGGGATTACAAATCCACCAGCGGCTGAAGGGTCGCCGCGATATTGAGTTGCTCAGTATCCCCGAGGAAAACCGCAAGGATCCGGCCTGCCGTGCACGGTTGCTGCGTGACGCGGACGTGGCGATCCTGTGCCTGCCCGACGAGGCGGCAAAAGAGGCGGTGGCGCTGGCCGACGGACATTGCCGCATGCTCGACGCCAGCACCGCACATCGGGTCAGCGACGACTGGGCATACGGGTTGCCGGAGCTCTCGGTGGAGCAGCGCAGCGTCATTGCCGCGGCGGACAAGGTCAGCAATCCAGGTTGTTATCCCCAGGGGTTCATACTGATGGTCCGGCCGTTAATCGAATCCGGACTGCTCAGCGCGGAACAGCCTCTGACGATGCACGCTTTAACCGGATATTCCGGGGGTGGCAGGCAAATGATCGACGCTTATCAGGCCTTCTCCGCCGGACAGGCCGAGAATTGGAATACCAGAGCATACGGGCTGGAACTCAGGCACAAACATGTTCCGGAGATGCAATATTATTCGGGTACCCGGGAAGCACCGATTTTCACGCCCTCCGTCGGGCGATTTCGGCAGGGAATGCTGCTGCAGATACCTCTGTTTTCCAGCCAACTTCTGCCAACCGAAGTTCGCTCCGGTCAACCCACCAGGGTCGATGTGGAGGATCAATTACGTATTCGGTACGCCAAGGAACCGTTTATATCCGTAACCGCCCTCGAGGAGGTAACGGCATGCGACGGTGGTTATCTGAGTGCAACGTCCCTGAATGACACCAATCGGCTGGAAATAATGGTTTTTGGCAACGATTCTCAAATGGTATTGACGGCACGTTACGATAATCTCGGCAAGGGCGCCGCGGGCGCCGCCGTCCAGAATCTCAATCTGATGATCGGCGCGGAAGAAGGAACCGGGTTGACAGATGACTAACATGGCGGACATGAGTAAAGACGTTCTGGTCGCCCTGGAACGGGACCTGACCCGTGATTTCGAATTGCAGAAATCAAACAGGCTTGCCCTGGACCTGACCCGCGGCAAACCGGCGCCCGAGCAGCTTGCCCTCAGCGACGGCATGGCCGACGTTCTGGCCGGTGACTTCTTCGCGGCGGACGGTACCGATACCCGCAATTACGGCGGTCTGCGTGGCCTGCCGGAGGCTCGCGCGCTGGGAGCGGAGCTACTGGAAACGCCGGTGGAAAACGTGATCTGCCACGGTAACTCCAGCTTGACGCTCATGTACATCGTCACCGCTACCGCACTCAACAAGGGTCTGTGGGGGGACAAACGGCGCTGGAATCTAACATCACCGGTAAAGGTGCTGACGCCGGTGCCGGGGTTCGACCGGCACTTCACGTTGTGTCAGTCTTTCGGCATCGAGATGGTCAACGTTCCCATGACCGACAGCGGTCCAGACATGAGGGAGGCAAACCGACTGGCGGCCGAAGACGATTCCATCAAGGGCATCTGGTGTGTGCCAAAATACGCCAACCCCACCGGCATCATCTATTCCGACGAGTGCGTGAACGAACTCGCCAGGCTCCCAGCCACGGCTGCCGCCGACGACTTCGTGGTTTTCTGGGACAACGCTTACGCGGTCCACGATTTCCAATTTCCCCGGGCACCTCTGGCGCCAATGGCGACCCTGGCTACCGACGCAGGCACCGCCGACCAGATCGTCATGTTCGCGTCCACCTCCAAGATTACCTATGCGGGAGGCGGACTCGGTTTTCTCGCCGCCAGCACAAAGGTGCTGGACGTCCTCGAAAAACAAATGAGGGTATTCTCGATATGCCCCGACAAGGTGAATCAGCTTCGCCACGCACGATTTCTGAAAGGCCGTCTCGAAGACCACATGGCCCAACACGCAGCCCTCGTGAAACCCAAATTTGAACTGGTCGAGCAAACGCTGCGAGACGGCCTCGAAGAGCTCGACATCGCCCGTTGGACCTCTCCGGCAGGTGGCTATTTCGTCTCCTTGGACACCCGCCCCGGGTTGGCAAAAAGCATCGAGCAACTCGCGGGAGAAACGGGTCTGGCGTTGACCCCGGCGGGTACTCCTTTTCCTTCCGGGAGAGACCCCGAAGATCGCAACCTGCGTATTGCACCAACCTTCGCACACACCGAGGATCTCTCCGTTGCCATGAGCGTCATGGTGCTCTGCATCAAACTCGCCACCGTCCGCCAACAACTCGGGCCCTCCTCGTGAGCGGTTGGCGCCTGAGCGAGTTCGCCGTTCCAGCGCTTCCGGACAAGGTTCGATTTCACGATTTCGAACTGCCGCTGCCGTTGATGCACGCCATAGCAGACCTCAATTTCGAATACTGCACACCCATTCAGAGCGAATCATTGCCATTTAGCCTGGCGGACTACGACGTCACCGGGCAGGCCCAGACCGGCACGGGTAAAACCGCGGCTTTTCTCGTCACCATATTCACCCGATTGTGGGAACAGCCGAGCACGACCGAGCGACCACGGGGAACACCTCGCGCACTCGTGCTGGCACCCACGCGCGAGCTTGCGCTGCAAATCGAAAGTGATGGTCACGACCTCGCGAAATACCTGGACTACAGCGTGCAATGTGTGGTCGGAGGCATGGATTTTCAGAAACAACTCGACCGTATCAAACGTCGCGAGCTGGACCTGCTCGTGGCCACTCCGGGGCGACTTCTGGACTTCATCAACCGCCGGCATCTCAGCTTACGCGAAGTGGAGGTGCTGGTAATCGACGAAGCCGACAGGATGTTGGATATGGGATTTATCCCCGATGTACGGCGCATCGTCTACCAGACTCCCCACAAGCGGAACAGACAGACTCTGTTCTTCAGCGCAACATTCAATGAAGCCGTCATGCGACTGGCAAGTTCCTGGACCATGCAGCCAGAGCACGTGGCCATTGAACCGGAATCCGTCGCGGTCAACACCGTCGCGCAGAGTTTCTGGTTGGTCAGCGCCGACCGCAAAGCGCATCTGTTGGCGGATTTCATTACCAAACAAGAACCGGAACGGGTATTGATCTTCACCAACCGTCGCGATCAAACACACCAACTCACCAAGTATCTGAACAGACACGACATCATCTGCGAGGCCCTGGCCGGTGACGTGCCTCAGCGCAAACGCCTTGCCACCTTGAACCGATTCAAGGAAGGCTCACTACGATACGTGGTCGCCACCGACGTTGCCGGGCGTGGCATTCATGTCGAAGGCATATCTCATGTCGTCAACTTCGATCTGCCCGAAGATCCTCAAGACTATGTTCATCGGATAGGTCGCACCGGGCGGGCCGGCGCCGAAGGTATCAGCATCAGTTTCGTTTCCGAAGACGACGCGTTCAACCTGCCAGCCATCGAAGAATTTCTGGGTAACGCGGTGATGTGCAGTCAACCGGATATCTAGTCTTGAGCGCGATTTTGGTCTGCAGATGAGTCAAGTTTTTGCCCGACACTTAAATTGCGAACCTACATGCTCGCCGGTCTGAGGCGGAGCCTCGCTAATTCCTGTTGCGAATACACGACGGAGGAAATTGCAGGATATTTTTCGACAGGAGTTTGAGGATTGTCGATGGCAACCGCGTTGAGGGTGGGGATTAGCGCAAAACACTCGAATCTGGCAGACGATAGCAGTGAGGTCGGCGGTACTCAAAGTCGTGCCCTCAAGCGAAGCCGAATGGAGCGAATTGACCCACTTGGGGCAAGTTCGCGTAATGAGGGCATTAGGGAGGAACTGAGCGTAGACGGACTTTGAGCGTCCCCACCCTCAACGCGGTTGCCATCGACAATCCTCAAATTTCTGTCGAAAAATATCCTGCAATTTCCTCCGTCGCGTATTCGCAACAGGAATTGGCGAGGCTCCGGCTCAGACGGACGAACATGTAGGTTGGCAATTTAAGTGCTGGGCAAAAACTTGACTCATCTGTAAACCAAAATCGCGCTCGAGAAGACTAGCAAATCCCGACGAAGCGCTTTTCCGGTTCGAGCCGCCTTGGCGATCAAGCGAATCGCGTACAGAAGATGGGTGGCAGATTGGCCGAGAGCGTTGCGAACACCTCGCCACCGTCTTCCGACAGCCACAGGCTCCCGGTGGTGGAGCCAAGGGCAAGGGTGCGGCCGTCCGCGGCGATGTCCATCGCGTGACGGTAGATGAGATCGTAAGCATCCCGCTGGGGCAGGCCACGGCGCAGCTGAGTAAACGTATCTCCCCCATCATCCGTACGGTTGACCAACATGGCGCCCTCCACGGGAATGCGACTTTCATCATTTTCCGCCGGGACGAACCACGCCCTCGAAGAGTTTGTCGGATCCACGGCTACCGCGAAGCCAAAGGTGGAAGGAGATACGTTGGAAAGCTCCCGCCAGGTTTCGGCGTTGTCGACGGACACCCACATACCGTTGTGGTGTTGCATCCAGAAAGTGTCGGGATCGCTCGGTGATTGCACGATGCGGTGGGGATCCTGTTGCTCGTTGTCGTAGGCAATCTCCGGCGGGGTGTAATCCGCACGTAATCCTTTGCCTTTTGCATGCCAGGATGCACCGCCGTCCCTCGTCTGCCAGACCCCGCCGATGGACACCCCTAAGGTGACATGATCGTCGTTGCGGGGGTCGACACAGATCGAATGCACACCGGGCCAGTCGTAGCCTCCACCTTCCCATGCGACACGGCGCGGTTCTTCCCATATCGCCCTGTTGAGTGACCAGGAATCGCCACCGTCCTCGGATCGAAAAAGTCCGCCGGGACTGGTGCCGCACCAGAGGACATCGGGGTGATCTTCGCCACCGAGTTCGAGGGACCAGATCAGCTCCAGTGACCACGGCGTTACATCGGGGTGTTCGCTGGGTTTTTCCGGGAAAACGGGTACGGCGATCTCACGCCAGGTAGTGCCCAGATCGTCGGAGCGTTGCAACTTGGTTCCGAAGTGACCGAGTGAAAGGGCCGCATACAGTCGGTTTGTCCGGGAATCGTGCAACACCATCGATACCGGGTCGCCGAGGAATGAGCGTGAGGTGACACTCCACCCGCCTGCAATTTGCTCGAAACCGAATAAACCCTTTCTAGTCCCCACCCATAACCGTTGGGGCATGTATCTCTCTCCTAGTTATCCGCCGGACAGCGCCTGCGCGACAAACAACTCGCTTTGCGCGTCAACCGGATCGCTCAGGTGCACCCGGTCGGTGATGGTACGGCCGTTTACGTAGATGTTGACATGCTTACGCACGCCCCCCTGATCGTCGAGGATATAACCTCGCAGGTTCGGTTGCTGGCGGAATACATCCTCGAGCAACTTGCCCACCGTATCTCCTCTGGCGGCGACGACGTCGACGTCGATATGGCGTTTGAGATTGGGGGTGAAAACAATTTGTGCCACTTACGTCTGCGGGTCAAAAACGGATTGGCTCGAGGGTGAGATTGTAAACGCGTGAGGGTGCCTTTGGCGAAACGTTTGGTGTGCTAAGAACGCTGTTCTTTGTCGATGACTTCCAAGAGTTTCCAATCCTGGGCTTCGGAGGGGTCTGCTGTTTCGGTGAAAAAGTCCATCTCGAGCACGTAGCGTTTGAGTTCCCGATCAGCCTCCCCCTCGCTCGAGAAAGGGCCGTGATCCAACTCGCGAGTTTGGAAATACCACTGGTCGTTCGAGCGGAAAACCCGGTTTGCACTGCGGAATTGTATGCTTTCTTCGGGGTCATGTTTTCTCATGCCATATATTCTCTACCGGAGGGAACCCTTAAAACCATGCTTGGGTCTCAAATTGACCATCCCGTTTTCCGGGCGCTAATCCGGGATTGGCCTCCGTTTTGCTGATGTTGGGAGGATGTTGGGCTGCCTGGATGGGTCATCGTATTGTGCGTTGCAACATTATCCGCGAAAACGACAAGATTCCTGGTTAATTTGCGAGATCGGCCCAGTGGGCGAAAGCCCGTTCGCCAGCCGTGAGGACGGGGCGGAGGAGCGGGTTTATACTGGCACGTTGAACGCGAACGTTGGCTGCTTTTGAGAACCGGCGCGAATCTCACCGAAGGCCCTGTGGGCCGTCACCTGATCAACCTGACCATTCCGATGTTTCTCGGTATTGCTTCGATGATCGTGGCTTCGATGATGGACACGATATACGTCGGCTGGATAGGAACGTTGGAACTCGCTGCGGTGAGTTTCACCTTTCCCGTTGTCATGGGCTTGTCCATGGTGTCCATGGGCATCGGCATTGGGGCGGCGTCCATCATTTCCCGGGTCATCGGCGCAGGCGATCACGAGCGGGTTCGACGGTTGGCTACCGATTCGTTCCTTCTCGTTGCAATTATTGCACTGATAATGACGGCCGTGGGATTCGTACTGCTCGAGCCGGTATTCCGTCTCCTTGGGGCCGGGCCCGAAATCCTGCCGCTGTCGATTCAGTACATGAGCGTATGGTTTATTGGCATGCCGGCTTTTGCCTTGCCAATGGTGGGGACCATCATCATGCGAGCCGTCGGCAATGCACGTTTACCGGGGATCATCATGGCTGCGGCCGCGGGGCTGCAGGTGGTGCTCGCGCCCGTGTTGATTTTCGGTATCCCCGGGTTGTGGGATGGACTCGGCTTCGCCGGGGCGGCCTGGGGTTTCGTGCTTTCGCGTATTGCCACTTTCATCTACACCGTGCGGGTGTTGATGAAGCTCGATCTATTACATTTCGAAAAACGTGCAATCGCCGAGTTGTGGACTTCCTGGCGCGAGATCATGCGTATCGGTCTGCCGTCGATGATGAGCAACCTCGTCGGACCAGTCTCCATGGCGGTGATCGTCGCGCTGTTAGCCGGGTACGGGCATGTAGTTGTTGCGGGTTTCGGCGTCGCGTCGCGGATTGAATCTCTCGCGATCATGATTCTGATGGCCCTCTCGGCGAGCACCGGACCGTTTGTCGGTCAGAACTGGGGGGCGGGCAACCATGCTCGAATCTACACCGCGCACAAGCTGGGCTATCGGTTTTCATACGCATGGGGAGTGGTGGCATGCGTCGTGCTCGCCGGGATGGGTGATTGGCTGATCGGTTTTATCAACGAGGACCCGGCGGTGGTCGAAGCAACGTATGCTTACCTGTTGCTGGTTCCCGTAACCTACGGATTCTTCGGAGCGAGCATGGTCGCCATGTCGACCTTCATCGCGTTGGGTAAACCCATGCCGACCCTGATCATGTCGGTTGCGCGCATGTTGGTTGTTTATGTGCCGGTTGCGCTGTATCTGGAGACCTGGTTCGGTTACCGGGGTATCTACGCGGCCGCCGGGGTTGCCAACGTGGTAGTCGGAATCGTCTCCGTGCGCTGGGTCAACCACACGTTGGCACACGAGATTTCCCGGGGACTCCGCAACAGATAGTCAAATCCCGGGTCATCCAGGGCGTGGTTCACTCGGTTCGGTGATCGGTATTATGATCTGCGGACCCGCGTTCTTGTTGAATGTTGAAAGGAGGTTTTGTGACCGATCTACAAGTCTTTCGCGAGGAAACGAGAGCCTGGCTGGCCGAATATTGTCCGCCGGGTGCCCGTGGACCAGGTCCGATTTCCAACGGGAGCTCGAAAATTGTGCTCGAGGATGCCGATACGCGCCTGTGGCTCGAGCGTATGGTGGAAAAGGGCTGGACGGTGCCAAGCTGGCCCACGGAGTATGGCGGCGGGGGGTTGAAGAAAGAGGAATACCTCGTATTGCTTGGGGAGATGCGGCGGATCCAGGCCCGTCCGGCGCTGTCCAGTTTTGGCACCAGCATGATCGGTCCGACCCTGCTCGAGATGGGCAGCGAGGATCAGAAACTGCGTCATCTGCCACGTATTGCCCGCGCCGAGGTCGAGTGGTGCCAGGGGTATAGCGAGCCGGGTTCGGGTAGCGATCTGGCGAGCCTGCGTACCCGTGCGGACGACGCCGGGGATCATTTCGTCATCAACGGCCAGAAGGTCTGGACCTCCGGCGCCCACCATGCCGATTGGATGTTCTGCCTGGTGCGTACCGATTTTGCGGCGCCTAAACACGAAGGCATCAGCTTCGTGCTGTTGCCGATGGACCAACCGGGGGTGACGGTCAAACCCATTCGATTGATCAGCGGCGAGTCACCCTTCAATGAAACCTTCTTCGACGACGCAATCGCCAGCAAAGAAGACCTGGTGGGAGAGCTGAACAAGGGCTGGACGGTAGGCAAACGGTTGCTCCAGCACGAGCGGTCGGGAATGGAGTCCCTCGTCAGTGGCAGCGCCAGCGGCGATACTGGCCTGGCGGCCGAGGCAAAACGCCGTCTCGGAGAACGTGGCGGCAGGATCGATGATGCCCAGTTCCGGACGAGGGTGCTGCGTCATGAAATGAACAACCGGGTGTTTCGTCTCGCGCAACGGCGCGCGGTGGAGGAGTCGGATGGCGGTACGCCCGGACCGGTCACTTCGATCTTCAAGGTCTACGGCAGCGAACTCCAGCAGGAGTATTACGATCTGGTGACTCAGATGGGTGGTGTTCATGGTTTCGGGTGGGATGAAAAATCGTTCAGTGAAACTGAACTCGAGACCACCCGCCGCTGGCTGTATTACCGAGCGGGCTCGATCTACAGCGGCAGCAACGAAATCCAACGCAATATCATCGCCAAGCGGGTTCTGGGATTGCCGGACTGAGAACCCCTTTTATAGCTAACGAGAGTATAGCTAACGAGAGGGTGTGGTATCGAACCAGGGGGCCGCTTCTTCAAGTTGTGATGCCAGCTGCAACAGGGTGAGTTCGCCACCAACGGGGCCGACGAACTGAACGCCGATTGGGAGATTGTCCGCCGACCAGTGGAGCGGGAGTGAAATCGCCGGTTGGCCGGTGGCATTCTGGAGGTTGGTGTATCCCCAGAATTGGACAAACCGTTTGTTGTAGAGGTCTGCATCATAGTCCGTGATGGTGTCGAGGAACCCGACGGGTACCGGTGGACAGACAAGGGTCGGCGTCAGCATCAAGTCGTAGGTTTCGTGGAACCGCGCCAGCACCCGACCCGTTTGATGGATGACCTGAATTCCGCGCGCGTAGTCTTCCGCGGTGAGTCGACGACCCGATTCTGCCATGAAACGTGTGTGGGGCTCGATATCGTCGTCGCGCAACGCTCTGCCCAGAGCTTTCACCCGCCCGTAAACGGAGTTCGCGATGTTCCCAACCACGATCACTCCAGTGGCCTGACCGAACAGCTCGCGATCGAATTCCGGCGATGCCTCTTCCACATGGTGGCCGAGTTCTTCGCAGAGTTTTGCCGCCCGCTCCAGCGCATCGATACATTCGCGGTGAGGCGCAACGCCGGTCATCGTGTTTCGTTCCAGCGCGATCCGCAAGCTTCCTGAACCCCTGGTGTGTTGCTGGAGATAAGACCCTGCGAAGGACTGTGCCTGGTATGGGTCGCCCAGCGCGGGTCCGTGGGTGGCATCCAGAAAAGCCGCGCTGTCGCGAACGGTTCGGGAGACTACGTGGCCGGTCGACATGCCGCCCCAGCCCTCTCCCACATCCGGGCCCGCCGGGTTGCGGGCACGGGAGGGTTTCAATCCGACGAGGCCGCAGCATGACGCGGGGATGCGGATCGAGCCGCCTCCATCGGTGGCGTGGGCGACGGGTAGCCAGCCGTCGGAGACGGCGGCACCCGCTCCGCCGCTCGAGCCGCCCGGTGTGTGGTCGGTGTTCCAGGGGTTGCGACAGGGTCCGAACAGTGCCGGTTCGGTCACCACGTTCAGGCCAAACTCGGGGGTATTGGTTTTTCCGAAGATCACCAGACCGGCAGCGCGATAGCGCTCGACAACGGTCGCGTCGTGATCCACGCGATTGTCGGCGTACAGACGGCTGCCGTAGGTGCAGGGGGTACCATTCAGGTAGGCCAGATCTTTGATCAGAAAAGGTACCCCGGCGAGTGGGCTGTCGGGTAGGGGAGCTTTGGCCGTGGCCAGAGCCTCGTCGAAGGTTTTTGCCACCAGCGAGTTGATATCGGAGTTACGGCTTTCGGCGCGTGCGATCGCCGCCTCGAGAACCTCGCTGGCGGAAAGCTCGCCGCTACGAATCAGGCTGGCGAGATCCAGTGCGTCATGTTGCTGGTAATCGTTGAAAGTCAACACTCTTGTTTTCCTTGTCGTCGCACTCGTCGAGGGGATTATAACCGCCGTTGAGCATGCGGTTGCCCGTTGCGCTGCATCCCGTTGCGTATTAGAGGGACTATTGGGCGGTATAATCATGTTATGGCAAAAAAAGAACTGCGACTTGCAATAGTCATCTACGGCGGTGCTTCCCTCGCCGTGTACATGCATGGGGTGACCAAAGAGCTTCTGAAACTGGTGCGGGCATCGAAGGTCCTCGGCGAAATGGGGATTGAACCTGCCGGGGATACAACTTTTACCGAGGGTCCGGACGTGCGCGAATCGGATACCGAGGAGGTGTACTTCGAACTCCTGAAGCAGATCAACAGGAAAGGCGAGTTTCGGGTGGTCATCGACGTAATTGCCGGTGCTTCGGCCGGAGCGATCAACGGCGTCATGCTGGGCAAAGCTGTGGTAAACGACACGCTGCTCGATGCCCAGACCTCGGTGTGGTTGAACAAGGCGGATGTGGAATATCTCGAGCGCGAGAACGTTTCCCGCTGGCAGAAGTGGTATCTGTATCCATTCTTGAGGATCTTGTCGTTCTGGCTGCCCCGGGATATCGGGCAGAATACCGAAACGCGGGGAAAGCTTGCGCGCCTCGCGCGCTCGTCCTGGTTTCGACCCCCCTTCCAGGGATCCCGACTGTGCCATCACCTGTTGGATGCACTCGAGGAAATGATCGCCACCCGACGTCCCGGGAGCAGCTTGTTGCCACCGGGTCAACGGCTTGACGTTTATTCGAGCATCACCGACCTGATTGGTTATCCCAGAACCATTCGACTCCACGAAGAACTCGTAGCCAGGGAGCTCGAGCATGGAACCTTCTGTCGGCTGACCCACGAAGAAACCGACGTCGGGCGGGCCGTCAGCGATTTCACCGATGGCAATAATCCGGGCCTGGTGTGGGCGGCTCGAGCGAGTTCGGCCATCGCCGGGGCGTATGCGCCTTTTCATCATGGGGAGATGAAAGAAGTGCTGCGGGCACGTAATAAGGATTGGCCCTGCGAACGACGCTTCCTGAAGGAAAATCTGTTTTGTTCGGACGGCACCCCAGCCCACAAACGTTTCGATCCGGCTAAGCGTTATTTCGTCGACGGGGGGATCGTCAACAACAAACCGTTCGCCATCGCCATGAATGCGCTCAGTCAACGTGCCGCCGATCGTCAGGTGGAACGGTACATACTCTACATCGAACCGGATCCCTGCATCGAGGGAAGCGTCCATTCGGAGTACGACCTCGGTTATCTCAGCGCGATTCGTGCGTCTTATTCGACTATTCCCCGAAACCAGCCGATTCTCGACGACCTCAACGAGATCGTGGCACAGGACTCGAGGGTGCGTGCCAACCGCCGGGTGGTTGATGCCAATCGGGTCTACATCCGCGGGTTGGTGGATCAGCTTCGTGCGGAATACGACGGCGAGCCGTTCGACTTTCAGGTGTTGGCGGGGCTGCGCGGGAGAATGGTGGATCGCGCGGCCGAAGAGATGGGGCCGGCATACCGTGCTTATGTGCAGAGGCGCGTGTGGCGATTGACGGATGCGCTGGTGAAGGAATGGGCGCTTCTAGCGGAACATCCCAACCAGGAGGAAACCCACATCGCCATGACGCAATCCGTTCAGCAGTGGTGGCATGTGGAGGACCTGGCTGACGAGTGGAGTCAGCACAATCTTCAGGACGGATTCCTGGATCGATTTGATGTGACGTTTCGCATTCGACGGCTGCAGTTTCTGATTCGCCGGTTGAACCAGCACAAAGACATCTCGAGCATCGACGCACATTCTGCAGGGGCGTTGGCGAAGTTCAAACGTATTGCGTACCGGTTCCTGGATCGCGTGTATCAGCTCAGGCATGCAAAGGTGATCGACGACGATCTGATCGTCAGGCTTGCGGAAGCTGCCGGTCGCATCCCGCTCGAGAAAGACGACGGAGTGTTGTTGTTCAGCGACCTGTCGGATTCGCTGGGGCTGTGTGCTTTCGACAGCGAGTTCGACGAGGCTTTTCACGAATTTTACACCCAACTCGAGTACCAACCCCTCAAGGGAACTCTGATCGCCGACTACGTGGGCTTTCCGGTATACGACGTATTGATGATGACGCCGGGATCCGAGGAAGGTGGTCCCGATCCCCTTACACCCATCAGGGTGGAGCGTGTCAGCCCCGATGACTGCGACACTCTCGACGAAGCTTTCAGCGGCTTGAAGTGTCGGGAGTTCATGGGGTTTCTGGGTTTCTTCAATCGTGGGTATCGTGAGCACGACTATCTCTGGGGTCGTTTGAATGGCGCGGACCGGCTTGTCGACATTCTCTTGAGGGCCGCGGGAGATGTAGTGGACGATCCGGAACAGATGCGCCGGAAGCTGTTCAAGCTGATTCTGGCCCGCGAAAGATCGCGGCTGCACCGCTGTGACGAAAAGCTCCAGGAGATCGGCGACCTCGTGGCGAAGTTGGACGCCGAAGGTTGAGGCCGGCTCATTCACTCGAGGCGAATATCCGCGCCCTTTCGACCTCGGGTTCACATGGGCATTACACTGTGCCACCTGGCTTAAGGAGTCACCATGCAATCCTTTGATCTGAAATGGCCCAAAACCACGGCAACGCTGTTTTCCAACGGTTGGCGTTGTCGCATCGTCTGGCGAACCGATCGGGGCATGGGTGGTGCCATTGACAACAACGACCAGTGCAAACGTCGGATTGCGGACAGTCTGACGGGGGCGCCAAAACTCCTTGAAGAGTTGCGAAACGCTGGATTCGAGGAACTCGCAAAGGAGGTCGAGGCACTCGCGGAAAATACTGCCGCGGAGTCTCCGCCACCCGAAGAGAAAGCCCCTTCCCCACCCAAAGAGACGGCAAGCAGGAAGGCGGCCAGGAAAACGCCCACGAAAACGTCCACGAAAAAGCCCAAAAAACCCTCGGAGGAACAGGTGGTATCGAAGTGGGTGCGCGGACTTGAAGGGACGGATGCCTGGGCTGATGCGGATACTCAAAGGGCTATGAAATGGCACAAGTTGCTGGCCGCGCCTTCCGATGCAGTGGATGCCCACGAATTTCACCTCAAGACGCCGCCCAGGAGGGGTACGAAATCCTGGGTGCTGCGACGCAGTTGGCCGAACGCAAAACGAGGTAAGGCCAAGCCCGAGTTTTTTACCGCCGAAAATTTCAGGGGCGTGTGCGTCTGCCTGTTGAGTTTCGCGGGAGACGCCAGGAGCCAGGTATTAACCGAAGCCTTCGCCGGATGTGTAAAACTCGCTAAGGATTTCGACGAAGTGGGTGCGGCCGTTGATAGCTGGACGGTTGCGAGAGAAGACCTGCAGAAAAACGGCTAATGCTCGATTTCACCCCCCTCGCCGGTTTCAGCCGTGGGAAAGCGAGCCATCGCGCGCGCTACGAAAGCTCCGGCCGCTAACCCGAACAGATGTGCTTCCCACGAGATCGCGCCGTCTCGCGGTAATACGCCCCAGATGATTCCGCCGTAGGAAATGCCGACGGCAATTGCGATGACAATCGATGAAATCCGACGATCGAATAAACCACGTACAAGCAGAAAACCGAAATAGCCGAACAGCAGTCCACTCGCGCCGACATGGGCACCCGGGCGCGCGAAGAACCACACGAGAATCCCGCCGAGCAGGATGATCGAGAAAGTTGCAACCAGATAGTAGCGTACTCCGCGTAGTACAATGAGCGTGGTCATGACCACGAAGGGTGCGGTATTCACCAGCAGATGAGGGAGCGAATGGTGCACCAGCGGCATGGTCAACACGCCGATCAAGCCATCGGTGCTGCGAGGGATAAGCGCGAGCCGCAATAACATATCGTCGCTGGTCAGCGCCGTGAGAGAAACCGCCCAGATGAAGGCGAGGCATGAAAACATCGTCAGCACGCATTGTTTGAAGCGGATTGTCACGGTTGTCATACGTATGTGTCCTGATCGAGCATGCTAGCCGTGTTCGGTCCGGCGGTAAAACCCCGTTGTCTGATAGATAGCGTGCCATGCGTTTAACTTTGTTTTTTTCGATCCTGTTCTTTTTTTCTCATCCGGTTTTGTCCGCGCCGCTAAACGTCGAAGTTGTCGATCTGATCCCAGGCCAGGTTTTGCCGGTTACGCAAGTCAGCGAAAGTGCCGATGTGCTGATAGATGGCAAATTGACGGAATCGGTGTGGAACGAACTGCCGGTTTACGACGAGTTCGTGATCGTCATGCCCGACACCCTGGAGCGCGGCGTTTACGCTACTCATGTCCGGTTGTTCTACACCACCAGGGGTTTCTATGTGGGTTACGAGCTGGAACAACCCCGAGACACGCTGTTAGAGCGGCTTTCTGGTCGGGACCTGCGCCGAATCAACCGAGACAGCGTTCATGTGACCTTGGACACCTCCGGGCAGGGACGTTACGGCTACACCTTCGGCATCGGCCTGGGTGACTCGCTGATGGATGGCACCGTTTTGCCGGAGCGGCAGTTCTCCAGCGATTGGGACGGGCCATGGCATGGCCGGAGCAGTGAGACGGAGTCGGGCTGGTCCGCGGAGTTTTTCATCCCCTGGAGCACCGTCGCGATGCCGGCGGGTGGGGAGACCCGTTTGATGGGTCTGTACCTCTCCAGAAAGGTAGCTCATCTGGATGAGCGTTGGGGGTGGCCGGCGTTACCCAACAGCAAGCCTAGATTCATGTCCGGACTGCAAAAAATCGAGTTGCGCGAGGTAACACCCGGCCAGCAGTACAATATCTATCCCTTTTCGGCCATAACCGTCGATGAGATAGACGACGAGACCCGTTACAAGGTTGGAGCGGATTTCTTCTGGCGACCCTCGAGCAACTTTCAGTTGAATGCCACGGTTAATCCCGATTTCGGAAGCGTCGAGTCCGACGACGTGGTGATCAACTTGACCGCGACGGAAACGTTTTTTCCTGAAAAGCGGCTGTTTTTCCAGGAAGGACAGGAGATTTTTGTCGCGAGTCCGCGAGCCGACACTCGCGGTGGGGGTGTCGGCATGCGCGGTCCACCCACGACCCTGGTAAATACCAGACGCATCGGCGGTAAGCCGCGCAGCCCGGATCTGGCGCCAGGGGTAACGGTCTCCGACAGGGAGCTGATTCGCCCGGTCGACCTCTATGGTGCCGCTAAATTCACGGGCCAGATCGGCCGGTTTCGTTATGGTCTGCTTGGTGCTTTCGAGCAGTCGGTGAAGTTCAACGCGATGCAGAACGGCAATGAGATCAACCTGATCGAGGAAGGCAGTGATTACGGTGTTGCCCGTCTTCTATATGAGGACAACGAGGGTGGCGCCTACCGTGCGGTGGGCGTGCTTTCGACCGCTGTCCTGAATCCGCAAGAAGACGCAAAAACTCATGGGGTGGATTGGCACTATCTGACGCCGACCGGCAAACTCAAGGTTGATGGCCAGGCTTTCATGTCCGACGTTGACAACGTCGATAGAGGGTATGGCGGTTTTGTCGATTTCGAGTACAACATCCGCCAGGGTGTCAATCAGCGCCTCGGTATCGAGTATCTGGATGAACATGTCGATATCCATCATCTCGGTTTTCTATCCCGGAACGACCGCATCAGCGTTCGTTCCGCACACACCCGAATCCAATCCAACCTCGGGTGGGCTCGCGATAACCAGTTTGACGTTCGGGGGTTTGTCAGTCAAAACGGCGACGGGCTCTTCAACGGCGGTGGAATCATGTTTGCGGAAAAGCTGACGTTCAATAGCTTGTCAAGCATCAATGGCCGGGTAGGCTTCAATGCTGGACATTACGATGATATCAACAGCCTTGGCAACGGTGTCTTTCGTGTCGAGGAAAAAATCAGTTTCAGCCTGGGGTACTCGTCGGATACTTCCCAATCCTTCAGTTACGATCTCGAGCTTGGCTTCGACGAGGAGGACCTGGGTGGCGCCAGTTACACCGCCGGGTTGGCTCTGGCCTGGCGGCCCACGGGCCGCTTCAACCTGTCGTTGAAAGTAAACTATCAGGACCGGGACGGTTGGTTGCTGCACCAGGAAGACGCCAACTTCACCACATTCGAGGCAGAACAATGGCAGCCGCAGGTCAGTGTCGAGTACTTCGTCAGTGCACGCCAGCAGTTTCGGGTATCCCTGCAGTGGGTGGGTGTCAAGGCCAGGGAGGATGAATTTTTTCTCGTTCCGACGCATCCGGGTGATCTCATCGAGATCGGCAAACCGCCGGGTCCAGCCGACGATTTTGCGATCTCCGAGATGGTGATCCAGGCTCGTTACCGTTGGGAATTGGCGCCGTTGTCGGATTTGTTCGTCGTGTATACCAGGGCGGCGGATGTAACGAGGTCACTCGACGATGCGAATTTCCAGCGCCTGTTCAGAGACGCCTTCGATGAACCCATTGGCAACCAGTTGGTGGTGAAATTGCGTTACCGTTTTGGTTCGTAGGCGGGGTCGGCAATGAAAAGAGGTTCCACCATTACTGGGCAAGCTCGTTCGATCGCTGAGCGCCGGTTGGTAGATACGGTTTCATCTTCTTGCGTGCCCAGTGTCGACAGGCGCTCGAGATGGAGCCCAGGTCGGTAAGGTAATGCATGTTGCGATCCAGTTGGACGCGCACACAGGCCATGTAAAGGCGTTGTTGTTGCTGATGTTGCATGTGCAGCAAGCTGCCTTCCTCGTAGGTAACACACCCCACGGAGGTGCTGATCAGTGCAGCAATCAACAAACGGAACCCAATCACTCTTAATTTCATCTGTGGCCTCCTTGCCTCTCCTGATGAGCATGGTTTAACAAAAATAATGTAAGCGTGTTGTGACACAATTCCTCAAAAACCGGAGGAATAATCGAGGAATAATGAAGAAGGGAAAATGGCGCGATCGGGGTGGGTTTTTGGCTTCGTATTGGCCGTTATTGGCAAATACGTAGCTTATATTGCGGGCCCGGCGCAGCGGCAACGCGAATCTATCAACAGTTAGGGTGTTGGAGCATTAGCCATGAATTTCGTCAGCCATCTGGAATGTTCGCTCACCGGGGAACGGTACCCGGCCGGACAGGTCCTGGGGGTATCCGAAGCCGGTAAACCTCTGCTCGTGCGTTATGACACTGAGCGGCTCGGCGAAGCCGTTCAGAAGGCAGAAATCGCCGGGCGCAGGGGCGGGTTATGGCGTTATTGGGAATTCCTGCCGGTGTCCAGGACTCGGAATCGTCTCGATCTCGGGGAACTGGTCACCCCCCTGATTCGTCTGGAGAATGACCCGTCGGGTGAACTCTGGGTGAAGGACGAGGGCCGGCTCCCCACCGGGTCGTTCAAGGCGCGTGGTTTGGCCGTTGCGGTGGCGATGGCGGCAGAACTGGGTATTACTCACCTGGCGATGCCCAGCAACGGCAATGCGGGCGCCGCGCTTGCCGCTTATGCGACCCGCGCGGGAATCAAGGCAACCGTTTTCTGTCCCGCGGACACCCCGGAGGTAAACCTGCGTGAAATCGCCTACCAGGGTGCCGATGTCTATCGCGTTGACGGGCTGATCAACGATTGTGGCCGTATCGTTGGTGCCGGAAAGGAGGCGGTCGGCTGGTTCGATTTATCGACCTTGCGTGAGCCCTATCGCATCGAAGGTAAAAAGACCATGGGACTCGAGCTTGCCGAACAATTCGATTGGCAGTTGCCCGATGCCATCTTTTACCCGACCGGGGGTGGCACCGGGTTGATTGGGATGTGGAAGGCGTTTGCCGAACTCGAAGCCATCGGCTGGATCGGCAGCAAACGGCCCAAGATGTTTGCCGTGCAGTCGGAAGGCTGCGCGCCAATAGTTCGCGCCTACCTCGAGGGTAAAGAGTTCGCCGATCCCTGGGAGGATGCCTATACCATCGCTGCCGGTATCCGGGTACCGGTGGCACTCGGTGATTTTCTGATTCTACGTGCGGTCCGCGAATCCGGTGGGGCAGCGCTCGAGGTATCGGAGACCGACATCGGAGAATGCCAGGCTGAGGTCGCCTCGGGGCACGGGTTGTTGCTCTGCCCGGAAGGGGCGGCTACTTATGCCGCGTATCGTCAGGCGCGTCTTAGCGGATTGATCGACGGTGGAAGCAGGGTTGTTCTATTCAACTGCGCGACGGGCTTGAAATATCCGCTGCCGGAGATGACGGCGACGTTTGACCCGGAAACTCCAAACGCCTACGCCCGGTTCCTCTCCGACTAGTGCTCTGCGGTCCTAGCGCAATTCGGCGCCGTTCGCAGTCATGCCCGGCAAGGGCTGGTCATCGCACTCCAGGCAGAAAAACTGGTTCAAGGGGAGCCCGACGCTGTGTTCGTCCCTCAACCGGCCCGGTGACGGCCCGGGTGGCCAGATAATCGACGATGGCCGTTTCCTGCTCCGGGGGAATGGGACCGAGATTGTGTTTGGCGCGCATGAGGTCGATGATGTCGCGCCAGAATCCATTGTTCCCGCTCTGACTGTAAACCAATGCCAGGGAGTGGCAGGCAGCGCAGTATGTTTGCACCAGCGTTTCACCTTCCTCCGCGGCAGCGTGCCCGGCACCGGACAACATCACGAAAATCAACCAGACGCGCAGCGGGTGCCATGAGGGTCGGGTCGGCACCTCAGACAACCTGGACGGCAAGGCGATGGCAGGCGTTGTTCAGGTAACCTCGGGGGTTCCATCCGGGTAACACCATTGGCTGGCTGCGCCCGGTCGAATCGGTGGCGCGCGCCCATATCTCGTAATAACCCATCCCGGGATAAGTGACCTGGGCATGCCAGCGTTGCCAGGCAAGGCGGTTGGCGGGGGGTTGTAATTGCGCGGGCTGCCAGGTTTGGCCGAAATCGACGGATACCGCCATCGCCTGCACGGCGAGGTCCCCTGCCCAGGCGTGACCGCGCAGAGCCATGGACCGACCTGCGTTGTGAGTGATGCCGGATCTCGGGAATGTAATCAGCGACTTCACCGGCATGCTCTCGATGATGCACATGCTCGAGTCTGGAACATCGGAACCGGCCGCTACCGGTTCACAAGGCACTCGATAAGACTTTCCACCCATCTTTGCCCCGTCGTGCACACGATCGCGCACCAGCAGGTGTGTCAGCCACTTACCGCACACCGAACCGGGCCAACCACCGGCCACCAGACGCAGTGGACCACCGTGTAAAGCCGGGATGGGTTCGTCGTTCATTGCCCAGGTTATGAGGGTTTCGTCTTCGAGCGCTTTTGCCATGGGCACCCCGCGGGAGATGGCCTGTTTGGCTGGGTCGCCGCTCAAGTGGAGGTCGGCGGCCTGGTAACCGATGTAGGTGGCGTTTGCTTCGGTGCCCACCAGGTCGACTACGTCTCGCAAACGCACACCGGTCCATCTCGGACAGGCTATTGCTCCCAGGCGCCATTGGTTCCCGGAGGCAGGAGGACGGAACTCGGCCCGCCCGTTTCCGCCACATTCGAGTTGCA
>JAPUJX010000576.1 GCA_027295975.1 Gammaproteobacteria bacterium | reverse complement strand
CTCTGAATTTGGCACCTGCATAGGGAAAGTTAGTGAGTGTCCTGAATTTGCTCTCTGAATTTGTGTCTCTGAATTTGTGTCTCCTGAATTTGTGTCCTGAATTTGTCATGCACCGAATCAAACCTGCACCACGTCGATTATCCCTTCGTTCAGCGAGCCGGAGCGGAACCCGCGAAGATCCATGGCGACATATTTGTAGCCGCATTTTTTTATCGCAATCTCGATCTGCGAACCCAGTTCAATCACCTTGTGAAACTCGACGGGCAACAGCTCCAGGCGTGCGACCTCGCCGTGGTGGCGAACGCGAAATTGGGTAAAACCCAGTTCGAAAAGAATGTTTTCCGCCTGCTCCACCTGCGAAAGAAGCTGCTCATTAATGGCGGTCCCATATGGAAAGCGGCTGGACAGGCATGCGGCCTGAGGTTTCTGCGCGTTTTCGAGGCCAAGATGATCGGCGAGTCGACGAATATCCTGTTTGGTAAATCCGGCGTCCACGAGGGGAGACTTGACGCCGTAATCGTCCGCGGCAATCAATCCGGGTCGGTGGTCGCCCAGATCGTCACAGTTGGTGCCGTTGAGTATTTCGCTGAACCCGTCGCGGTCCGCGATCTCCCGCAGCGCGACATAAAGTGACGTCTTGCAGTGAAAACATCGGTTGGTCGGATTCTCGCGATAGGCGGCTTTTGTGAGTTCGTCGGTGGTGATGGTCCGATGTTTTATTCCCCACTTGGCTGCGAGTTCCCGGGTGAGCATCAGGTCGCTGCGTTTCAGGCTGGCGGAACCGGAGGTAACTGCGAGTGCTTTGTCACCAAGTGCTTCGTTCGCCAGATATGCCACCAGTGAGCTGTCGACACCGCCGGAAAATGCGACGATTACGCTGTCGTACCCACTCAGTTGGTCCTTGACGGCGTTGTGTTTGCGGGTCAGTTGACTGTCCATAATCGGAAAATCCCTACTTCTATAATCGGTTGATCGTACTGGCGAGGAAACCCGCGCCGAAGCCGTTGTCGATATTGACTACCGACACACCTGAAGCACAACTGTTCAACATTCCGAGAAGGGCGGCAATACCGTTGAACGACGCGCCGTAACCGACGCTGGTGGGGACCGCGATAACCGGTTTGTCGACAAGCCCGCCGACCACGCTTGGCAGCGCCCCCTCCATGCCGGCTACGACAACGATGACGCGTGTTTCGCGAATTTCCTCGATTCGCGCCAACAGCCGGTGCACGCCCGCAACCCCCACATCGTTGATCCGCAAAACCGGGTTGTCGTAAAACTCTGCGGTGATGGCCGCTTCTTCAGCCACCGGGAGATCGGAAGTGCCAGCGGTGATAACGGCAATGGCGGTGCTCTGCCGGTCCGTCTGCACCTGCTTCAAGGATATCATACGGGCGGTTGGGTGATGTTCCGTGCCCGGAACCCGCTCGCGTACGGCATCGAACGCTCGGTCGTTCACCCGCGTTGCAAGAACGTTTCTTCCGGCTTCCGCGAGAACGTGAAATTTCTCCGCAATTTGTTCGGGAGTCTTGTACTCGCCATAAATGACTTCGGCGGCACCCGTGCGCTGTTCCCGATCGTGATCGACGGTGCTGTGTCCCAGATCCTGAAAGTAGCAGCCGCGAATCTCTTCGAGGGCGGCGTCGAGATTCAGGTCACCACCCTTGAAGGCTTCGAGGATGTCTTCCACGGATCGGGAACTATCACTCATGTTCCAGATCCGCCGTTTTGTCATTGGTCAGTTCGATCTTCGCGCCAATCTCCAGGTCGATGAGGCGTTTGAGTTCCAGGTACTCGATCTCGCTTTCGCCAGCGAGTTGCAATATATCATCGTGCTCGACCTTCCACTTGCGCTGCCCGCTGGGTAGAGATGCGATTTTGACGCGAACGTCTCCATAACGGGTTGTCAACTTCTCGATGGTTCGAGGCAACATCCGTTTCTGCACTTCATGAATCCGCACCCCAATTGTCGTTGAGTTATTGAAGAGGAATTCACTGAGCACATCCAATTCATCCCTTGCACATAAAACGGTCACCTTTGTCCCCGGTCGTGACTTCTTCATCAGCGTGGGTGTCAGAAATACGTCTTTGGCGCCGTTCGCCAGCAACCCTTCCAGCAGGGGCTGGAACGCTTCGGCCGGCATGTCGTCGATATTACATTCAATTTCCAGATTGGCTGCGCTCTCATAGGGACCTGCTTCGAGGGCGTCACTGGTTTCACCCAACATGACGCGCAACACGTTCGGGATCGAGAAATCCTTCTGACCGATGCCGTAACCGATTTTCTTCGACACAAAATGGTTCGGCACGGAGAAATTATCCACCGCTCGTTTCAGAATTGCAGCGCCGGTGGGAGTGGTGGTTTCCATTTCGACGCGTCCATAGTGACAGGGCACGCCGGAAAGAATTTCCGCCGTTGCGGGTGCTGGAACCGGCATCACACCATGTGCGCAGCGAACCATGCCTCCACCGAGTTCCACGGTGCCGCAGACAATACGGTCAGGGGCCATCCAGTCCAGGCAGATGGCCGCAGCGATGATGTCCACGATCGAATCGGTCGCACCAACCTCATGAAAATGAACCTTGTCGACTGTCGTACCGTGGATCTTCGCTTCCGCCAGGGCTATCTCCTGGAATATTCCGCTCGCGAGTTCGGTGACCCCGGGGGAGTACCCGGCACTGAGAATAATCGCTTCGACCTCGCTCAGGTGACGAACAGGGGTAGCCTCGTCGGTATGCAGGCTCACCGTCGCTTTGGTGCCGGTAATGCCCATCTTCCTGGCGCGTTCGAGACGGAGGGTGAATTCTCCAGCTACACTGAGCTTGGCGAGTTCGCCATGCAGATAGTCTTCCGGTACCCCGAGATCGACAAGTGCCCCGATGTGCATGTCTCCGGAAATGCCGCTAAAACAATCGTAATACAGCGTAGTGTTCATACAAATTAATTACGCGAGCATCCGATGAGTCGGCTCGCAAAGCTGCTCGATTGGCAATCCGTGTGTGCATGCTCCCTGACAAGGTTTTCCCGAGCAACCGAGGCACGCGGCGGCGGCATCCCCCAACAATGCGTATTCGCTGCGCGCAAAAGGCACGTCCTGATAGTCCGTGGCATACATGCGGGTTCGCAGAACGTCGGCGATGGGCACGCCATAGGGACAGGCGCTCTCACAATCGTTGCAGGCATGTCGGCAATAACTGGCGCCGTTCAGGTGCGCGTAAGTTTTCAACAGTTCGAATTCCTGCTGGCTGACCTCGTAAACTCCGGAGGCACCGAGGTACTCGTCAATTCGCGCGGTACTCGTCATGGAAATGGTTACGGCATCCACGTTGGGATTGGACAACACCCAGCGAAAAGCGGCCTGAGCAAAACTCGCGCCGTTTTTCTCATAAGGCCTCATGTCGTTCAAACGCGCACCCATGAGGGTTTTCATGGTCACAACGCCGACGTTTCTGGTTTTGGCTTTTGCGAGCACCCGGGGCAGATCCGGCTGTTTGGCGACAAGGTCGAACGAACGGGTAAAACGGTCGTAAAACGCGGGGTCTTGGCCGAAGTTGTAAGCGACGAGCAGGACATCGACGCTGTCGGCATCCAACGCATGGTCAAGACACTCGATCAGATTACCGGCGTGGCCGGACATGCCGACAAATCGAATTTTGCCTTGTTGTTTTGCGCGGTCCACGAATTCGGACCATTCGGGATTCTCGAGTCGATCTATCCGGTTGACGGCATGATTGAAATAGACATCGATGTAGTCCGTGCCCAGACGTTTCAGGCTCGCTTCGAGTTTTCCCATGATGGATCGACGAGACGCGCCAGCCGACACATGGGTTTTCGAGGCGATGTAAACCTTGTCTCGTTCGCCGCCCAGGGCCTGACCGATAACTCTCTCCGAGGCGCCGTTGGTATAACTGTCTGCCGTATCGAAATAGTTTACCCCCCGGTCCAGGGCGTGGCGAACGAGATCGTCCTGGCCGCGGCGCAACCGGCTCGAGCCGAAGGTGATGTCCGAGATCCGGAAACCGGTTCGCCCAAGGGGTACGTAACGTTGCACATGTTTCGATGATCGTTCGACAGCGGTTGACGCGTTCGAACGAGAAAACGGAAACAGCCCGGCGAGGCTGCCGAAAGCGCCGCGACGAAGAAATCCGCGGCGGCTGGATGGATTCGTGCGTTTCATTAGCCTTTCCAGTATGACGAGTGAAAATGGCGCACCGTCGAGGGTACCCCGCGGTATCTCGGCTGTCGAATGGGCTCCCGACGCCCGTTGTTACCTCGCGCCGGCGTGCCTAGTAGCCCTGGGATTTATCGATTATGCCTTCCAAGGGCGCCTGCCGGCCCAGCCGTTCGAGGTTGGCAATGAATCGTTCCAGGTTCCGATGCGCGCGAAATTGGCTCGCACCCGCCGTGTGCGGGGTCATGACCACATTCGGCAGTGACCAGAGTTCGCTATCCGCCGGCAACGGTTCCCGGGGCACAACATCGAGGGCCGCACCCCGAATAATCCCGGAGGTGAGCGCGGTTATGAGGTCCGCTTCAACCATGACTTCTCCCCGTGTCACATTGACCAGGAACGCCGTGGGTTTCATATGCTGGAAGGTATCCGCATTCAGCATCCCGGACGTATCAACGGTAAGCGGACAACAGACTGCGACCACATCCGACCCCGCCAACAGCTTCTTCAAGTCGTCAACGGGTTCCACCGTCGCAACCTCGGGGCTCAACGGAACCGGGTCTCGATCCACGGCGCGTACGCTCATGCCGAACGCCGCGGCGCGACGGGCCATGGCACGCCCCGTACCGCCGAATCCGATGATGCCCATGGTGAGCCCCGTTAGTTCCAGTTCCTCGCTGCGCAACTCCGGACGATGATTCCAGCTGTCCGGCCCCATCCGGTCGGCGGCCGCCAGTTGTCGCGTCAGCATCAGCAGTAATCCGAAGCCGTGATCGGCGAGATGTTCGCCAACCAGACCTTTCTCGCTGGTGAGGATTACCTTGCTGTTGACGAATTCCGGATACAAAAACGCATCCACTCCGGATGCGATAGCGTGCACCCAGCGAAGTTTTGGTGCGGCATGAAACAGCGATTCCGGAACGAAGCCGAGGATAACCTCGGCATCACCAGCATGTTTGGTGGCTTCCCGTTGTCTCGTCACGATTACCTCCGACCCGGCACCCGCAGCCACCCGGATTCTGTCGATATCCGTTTCGCTGACCTCCGGTAACGTGAGCCCCGGTATTACGAGCACTTTCACGGTTGCACCTCAACGGACACATCGCCGATGGGTGACCCAAAACTGCCCGTATAACGTCCAGGACTGAGTTGCGTTCGGGTGAACGCGCCGGTGATGACTCGATCACCGGCGTTCAACGAAAGCCCATGCTCGGCAAGTTCCCGGGCTAATCTGGCTATGGAAGTAAAATGATCGTCTATATGACCCAGGGCTGCGACGCGTTCGATTTCTTGTTTTCCCGCAAGCTTCAGGGAGTCGCTGAGCACGATCACGAGCCCGGTCAGGTCTTCGGGTACTTCAACGGATGTGCCGACGACGAGACCCCAGTTTGACAGATTGTCGGCGATCCGCATTCCCGGGGATGTTGGTCCAACGATGCGCCGCTGGTTGATCTCGAATGCGGGCGCAACGCTTTCCACGGCCTTCAGGGCATCATCGCGAGCAGCGTTGCCACCGAGAGGTGCGCCCATGGTGAAACAAAGCTCGTTCTCAATTCCCGCTTTGCCGATGACGGAACATTTCAGTTCGGCGCCAGAGCTCAAGATACGTTTCTCGAGGATAAAACCGAATGGCCTGACCCCGGCACCAAAAACGTCCCGGGACTGCCCCGAGGTCATCCCGAGCTTCCAGCCCCCGACTGCATAACCTTCCTGTCGCCATCGTTCCTGCAGTGCCACCTGAAGTTTTTGCCCTTCAACCAGGCTTACATCGCGCTCGCCGGGTTCGAAGCTGCCGTTCACCGCCCCCTGCCACAACTCTTCGATTAACGTATCAGGCATCGGCAAACCTTTCGATATGTTGTTTCCAGGCCAGGGCTCCCTCGGGACCGTTGATCGTATTCCCCATTCCGGCCATGGGAGTTACCGGTACCAGCAGCCGCGAGACACCGAGCCCGGCGAGACGGGGAATATCCTCCAGGTCGTCGTGCAGGCTCGCGGTGATTTCCAGGGCCTCGGGGTCGCGTCCGTGGGCAACGGCAGCCTCCCGGGCGATGGCAACCAGTTCTTCGGAGAGACCGCGTGCCGGAAAAAAACCGTCGCCTATTCGCCCCGCCCGCCGTGCCGCGGCACGCGAATGGCCACCCACGATAATCGGCACCGAACCCTGCTCGGGTTGTGGTCGGCAGTAGGCACGTTCGAACTGCACGAAATCGCCGTGAAACGAGGGTGCTTGCTCCGTCCACAGACATCGCATGGCTGCAACGTACTCATCCGTACGCTGTCCGCGATTGGCGAATTCAACCCCCAGGGCACGAAACTCTTCCTCGAGCCAGCCAACCCCGATGCCCAGTAAAACCCGTCCGCCGGAGAGCCGGTCGAGGGTTGCGATCTGTTTGGCGGTAATCACGGGGTTGTGCTGGGGCAGGATCAGAATGCCCGTGGCCAGCTTGATAGTGCTCGTTACCGCGGCCACGTATGCCATCCATACGATGGGATCCGGCAGCGGAAAGTCGTCGGTACCGCCGGCCATCTTCCCGTCCGCGGAGTATGGATAGGTCGATTCGTAACCCGCCGGTACCACCGTGTGCTCGACGGTCCAGGCAGATTCGAAACCCGCTTCCTCACCCGCCTGCACCAGTTCAACGGCATTCGCGGGATCTACATAACGGCCCGTATTGCA